>PPEA01000057.1 GCA_002967005.1 Mycobacterium talmoniae | reverse complement strand
GGCGATCCAGGTCTTGCGGCTCACCGTCGGCGGCCCAGCCCCGGCATGGATGACCCGCACCCCGAGCGCGGCGCCGACCCGGTCGCCTCCTCGCGCAGGGCGGGTTCGGTCACCATGGCCAAGACGCCGGCGGTGGAATGCACCGGCCCACCGTGCCGGGCGCGGTCGCGCTGCGCCAGTCACCGACCGGGTCGGGGGTGCGCGGCTGTGGATCGGCGTCCAACTGTGGATCAACCGGCGCAGCGCCCGAATCCGTGTTTCTGCAACACGTTCCAGCACGGCATTGGCTGAAACCGGCGAAGAATTTACTGGAGATAAGGGACGACCCCCGCCAGGGGGGGGAGGAGGCGAGGGTCGTCGTGCATCAGCCCCGGGGGGTCGGACTGATACACCCTCGGACTAGGCCGAGTAATGCTCACTATACACACGACAACGCGGGCGAGCGCAAGTACTGCTTGCCACAGATAGCACGGCGCACCGGCGCTGCGGGGCGGTCGGCGCGGCCTTCGACACCCACCGTGAACTGCCATTTCCTACACAACGTCGCGACCCGGGACGCCGCCGCCCTATGCTGGATCGGTGACCGCCTCCGACTCGGGCGCCCCGCAGCAAAACCCCTTGCAAGCACCGGCAACCACCGGTGCGCCGACCCGCACGGCCGCCTTTTTCGATCTTGATAAGACGGTGATCGCCAAGTCCAGCACGCTGGCGTTCAGCAAACCCTTTTTCGACCAAGGACTGATTAGCCGCCGAACCGTACTCAAATCCAGCTACGCCCAATTCCTTTTCCTGCTATCCGGCGCCGACCACGATCAGATGGACCGGATGCGCACCCATCTGACCAATATGTGCACCGGCTGGGATGTGGAGCAGGTCAAGGCGATCGTCGCCGAAACCCTGGACGAGATCGTCACTCCGCTGGTGTTCGCCGAAGCCGCGGAGCTGATCGCCGACCACAAGCTGTGCGGCCGCGACGTCGTGGTGGTGTCGGCCTCCGGGGAGGAGATCGTCGCCCCGATCGCTCGCGCGCTGGGCGCCACCCACGCGATGGCCACCCGGATGGTGGTCGAAGACGGCAAGTACACCGGCGAGGTGGCCTTCTATTGCTTCGGGGAAGGCAAGGTGCAGGCCATCCGGGAACTGGCCGCGCGGGAGGGTATCCGCTCGAACACTGCTACGCCTATTCCGATTCGATCACCGACCTGCCCATGCTGGAGGTCGTGGGCCACCCGGCCGCGGTGAATCCCGATCGGGCGCTGCGCAAGGAGGCGATGGCCCGG
>PPEA01000569.1 GCA_002967005.1 Mycobacterium talmoniae | reverse complement strand
CCGCGGACGCTGCACCGACACCGGGGTCAGGGTGCCTTCCTTGGTCGCCTCGGTGACGGCGACGTCGATCTGCCGGGCGCGCCGCGCCCCGTCGGCGCCCCACTCCTGCCCGGTGCCGTACACCATCAGGTAGGGTGGCGCGCCCATCCGCTGACATCAGCGCCCGCAGCACCTCCCGGTACTCTGGGGTCGGCGAGCGCGCGGGCCGGCAGATAGAAGCCGCCGGCCGCGCTGTCCCGGAAATCGCCGGCCACCCCGCGCAGGTAGTCGGTGAGCTCACGCAGCTGCGGGGACAGCGCCTCCACCACGCCGTTCAGCTCGCGGGTGGCGGTCTGGGCCTGACTCAGCACCGCCCGCATCGACCGCAGCGTCGCCGGCAGCCCGGCCAGCGCCGCGGTGGCGGTACCCGAACCCGCGGTGAGTTTGGCGGCGCCACCGGTCAGTGCGGCCGAGCTGGCGACCATGGCATCGACGGGTTGCACCACCCGCGCCACCACCGCGCAGATCGGATTGGCCGGGCAGTCCGGGGTGGCCTCGACGAAGCCTCGCAGCGGGTCCAGGTATCCCGACACCACACCGACGTTGCTTTGCAGCCCGTCCATGCCGGCGCGCATATCGTCGGCGGCCGAGCCGATTTCGCTCATGCCGGTGACGCCGCCGGTCGTCGCGCCGTCGAGCTGGTCGATCGTCGCCGACAGCCGGTTGAGCACCGCGTCGAGGTCACCCACCCCGGCCAGCCGAGCGGTGAGCGAGTCGATGCCGTCGCCGAGTTGGGTGCCCAGCAGCCCGGCCTGGTGACTCAGGGTGGCCTCGTCCGGCACCCGGCCCGCCGGCCGACTGGCGGACTGCACCATCCGCACCCCCGGGATGGCCATCACCGCCCGGGTGATCCGCTCGACGGCCAGCAACCCGGCCGGGTTGCGCAGATCGTGGTCGGCCTCGACGGTCACCACGTCGGGCAACAGCTGGTTGGCCGGGAAGTGCCGG
>PPEA01000568.1 GCA_002967005.1 Mycobacterium talmoniae | reverse complement strand
CGGGGCTCCAGCCAGCCGCGGCGGCCGGCCAACGCGATCAGCGCCGGGGTCAACGTGAGCGCGGCCAGCATGCCCACCAAAACACCGATCGCGCAGGGTATTCCGGTGCTGCGGAACATGCTGATTTGGGCCAGGTTCAAACACGCCAACGCCACCGCCATGGTGGTCGCCGACCCGACGATGACCGGTGCGACACCACGGTAGGCGGCGGTCAGGGCGCCGGCGGGGTCGATGCCGCGGCGGCGGCCCTCGTGGTAGCGGCCGATCAGGAAGATGGCGTAGTCGGTGCCGGCGCCCAGGATCATGGCCGCGATCAGCGCGACGGTGAACAGCGACACCTCGATGACGCCGTGGTCGGCGAGCGCGGCGGACCACCGGCCGGGCCACCGCCAGCGCCAGGCCCACCGAGATCCAGCGGGATGGCGGTGGCCGCCGGCGAGCGGTACACGACCAGCAGCAGCACCATGATCACCAGCACCGTCGCGGCGGTGATGGCCAGCATCTGGTGGTCGATCGCGGCGAACTCGTCGACCAGGGTGGCGCCCGGCCCGGTCAGGTAGACGTGCAGGCCGGCGGGCGGGTCGAGCCGGGTCAGGGTGTGTCGGACCGCGGCGACGGATTCGCTGGCCGCCGAGGTGCCCAACATGCCCGACATCTGCACCATCACGTCGACGGCGCGGTGGTCGCGGCTCTGCGCGGCGGCTTCGGTGAGCGGTGCCGTCCACAGATCGGTGACCGAGTAGACGTGGGCGGTGTCGGCGCGCAGCGCGGCCACCAGCGTCTGGTAGTACCGCCGGTCGGCCGGTCGCAACGGCTGATCGCGTTCCAGCACAACGTAGTTGAGGTTGTTGCGGGCCGCTTCCCCGGACAGCTCGGCGGAGCGCAGCGCCGCTCGCGAGCTGGGCGCGTCGGCGGGCATGAAGGACCGGGAATGCGTCGCCACCACCCGTTCCAGCTGCGGCACCGCCAGATTGGCGAGGCCGGCGGCGACGATCCAACCCAACACCAGCGGGGCGGCC
>PPEA01000567.1 GCA_002967005.1 Mycobacterium talmoniae | reverse complement strand
CAGGCCGCCGCAGACGAACAGGTTTCACGGACTCGGGCACGCCGGGTCCGGCCCGCTGCGCCGCGGCCAGCAGCTGATCCAGGAACGGCGTCGCCCGGCGAGGTGGGTGCAGCGCTCGGCCTGCATCAGCGCCACCGCGGCCTCCGGGTTCCAGCGGTCCATCAGCACCGCGGTGGTGCCGAGCAGCAGCGGGCATTCGAACGCGTAGATGGATCCGCCGATGTGCGCGATCGGGGACGGCACCAGAAACGTGTCGCCGAACTCGACCAGCCAGTGGTCCCGGATCTGGGTGATCAGCGCGTGAATCGAATTGTGGCTGTGCAGCACCCCTTTGGGGCGCCCGGTGGTGCCCGAGGTGTACATGATCATCCGCACCGCGTCCGGGTCGAGCGTGGGCAGCGGCTGGGCGGCGGGTCGGCGACCCAGCAGCGCCGCGTAGCCGTGCTCGCCGGGGCCGCCGCGCACCACCACGACCTCGGGCGGGGCCGCCAACTGGGCGGTCACCCGGTCCAGCATCGCGGGATAGTCGTAGCGGCCGGTGTCACCGGGTACGAAGATCATCCGGGTGGCGGCGTCGTCGAGGATGAACGCCAGCTCGCGATCCCGCAGCGACGGCAGGATCGGGTTGACGACCATCCCGGCCAGCGTCGCCCCGAGGTAGATGACCGCGGCCTCATGCCAATTCGGCAACATGAAGGACACCACGCTGCCGACCGGCATCCGCGCCAGCAGGGCCTGGGCCAGCGCCTCGGCCTGACTGTGCAGGGCCTGGCAGTCCAGCCGGCACGCCCCGTCGATCAGCGCGATACGCCGGGGCGTGCGCTGCGCGGCGTCGCGCAGCGTGTCGGCCAGCCTGGTTTTCACCCACCACCGGTGCGCGTAGGCGGCGGCCGCGCGGTCGGTGTCGCAGCGGTCCGATCGGCGGCCTAGCCTCGCACTCGCCGCATGGTCATCGCGTGCCGGAACCGCGACGCCGGATGGGTGTTGATGGTGACCTGCGCGACCTCGCCGTCGGAGGTGGTGTAGGTGCGGCGCACTTCCAGCGCCGGGGTGCCCGGCTGGACCTTCAGGCCCGCCGCCAGCGGCGGCGAGATCAGCACCGCGGCGATCTCCTGATGCACCTCGACGATGTTCTGCCCGAACAGGTCCTCGATCAGCGGGAAGATCGGGCCCTCGTGGCGCTGCAGCAGCCGGCCCACCCCGGCGAAGGCCCGGTTGATGTAGTACTCGGTCCAGCACAGCGGAAAATCCGCGCCCTCGGCCTGCCGGTAGCCGCGCACCGCCAGCCACGAGTCGCCGCTGGCCAGCCCGGTGCGGCCGGCCAACTCGTCGTCCACGGTGACCATGGCGCTGGATTCGATGGCGAAGCGGGCGCCGGTCGCGAACGCCAGCAGGTCGTTGATCGACATGACGTCTTGCACGTAGGAGTCCGAGGTGGGGCGGGGCACCACCAGGGTGCCCGCCCGCGGCCGCGATGCCACCAGGTTATCGTCCCGCAGCCGGCGCAGCGCCTCCCGCACGGTGTATCGGCTGACCGAAAACCGTTGACACAGCTCGTGTTCGGTGGGCAGCTGGGAGCCTACCGGGTAGACGCCGTCCACGATCTCCTTGCGCAGGGTGCGCGCCACCTGCAGGTAACGGTGGTCGTTGTCGGGCATCGGGCGCGCCTAGGTCCGTCGCAGCGCCAGCACGCTGCCCTCGGCGTCGGCCGACAGGTACAGGGTGCCGTCGGGTCCGGCCGCGAGCCCGGCGAACGGGCCCTGCGGCCCGGAGAACGGCGGCATGCCCCGCAACGGGTTTGGGGGTCAACCCGGCCGGGCGCCGACCGGCAGGTCGGCCGCGATCAGGTACCGGGTCTGGTGCTCCAGGTCGAAGCCGATCAGGGTCTTGTCGTCGGCGTCGACGACGTAGAGCTGCCCGTCGTGCACCGCGATCCCGTGCGGGCGCGCCACACCGTCCAGCACGGGTTCGTGCCCGATCCGGTCACCGCGACCACCCGCCCGGTCTCGGCGACCAGGCAGGCGCCGTCGGGGCCGATCGCCACCCCCACCGGATCGCTGAGCCCGGAGGCCAGCACCTCGACCTGCCCCGCCCGGATCGCCAGCAGCCGCCCGGTGCCGAATTCGGCCGCCACCGCCGCCCCGTCCGGGGCCAGCGCCACCCCGTAGAGCTGATCGAATCCGTCGGCCAGCACCTCGCTTTCCTGGCTGGCCGGTCGGTACCGCGCCACCTGGCCGCCGGAGGTGGTGACGACGAACTCGCCGGGCCCGGCCGGGGTCAGGCCGCGCAGAAAACCCGGGTAGCCCGGGCTGAACAGCATGCCCACCGTGCGCAGCGCCCGGTCGCGGCCCAGCGCGTAGCAGTAGGTGCCGTCGGCGATGTGCAGGGTGCCGTCGCGGTCCACCGCCAGATCCAGCGGCCAGTTCAACCCGCCCGGCAGCACGGTGCGGGTCTGCCCGTCGGCCAGGATTTCGGTGATCTCGCCGGTGAAATTCGAGACCAGCAACCGGTCGCCGACGAACGTCAGGTTGTCCAGGCCCGGGTGCAGCTCGGCCAGCACGGTGCGCGCCCCGCTGCGCGGATCGATCCGCAGCACCTGGCCGCTGTGCACCTGGGTGGACACCAGCTGGCCGCCGGCGTCGAATTTCACCGCGTCGGGCACGCCCAGGTCGGCGGCGACGCGCTGCGGCTCGCCGCCGTCCGGATCGATGCGCCAGATCTCGTTGGCGCCCATCACCGGGAAGTACAACAGGCCGTCGGGCCCGACCTCCATGGCGTTGGGGGAGGGCACGTTGTCCAACAGCACCCGCGGCGCGCCGCCGTTCGGGTCGAGTTCGAGCAGCCGCCCGCCCTCCCGGCATTCGCCGATGAACAACCGGCCCCGATGCACGGTGATGCCGTTGGCCGACGGCACGTCGTCGCGCAGCACCCGGGCGCGGCCCGCGGTGTCCAGCACGCTGACCCGTCCGTCCATCACCTCGGTGGCGTACAGGTTGCCGGCCGAGTCGAAGGCCACATCGTCGGGCGCGATGATGTCGCCGCCCTTGGCGCTGATGGTCGCCAGCGCACCGGTCGCTAGGTCCAGCGCGCTGATCTGGCTGCCGGTGACCTGCGCGACGTAGACGCGGCCGTCGGCGCCGGTGCGCAGACCGTTCGCGCCGAACAGCCGGCTCGGCGGGGTCAGCCGCTGCAGCTGCCAGCCCTCGGCGAGGCGGGGCGCCGCCGGGGCGGCGTAGCGGCTGTCCGGCTGCGGCATGCGTGTTCCGACCGTCATCGCTCGCACGTTAGCAAGCGGTATTGGTCCAGACAATAACGCCACCCGCTCAAAATTCACCCCTTGACGCCAGGATCAGCTGTAGAGAATCATATTCTCAATCCAATGCACACAACTACCTGGTCCGGACAAATACTTTGGGTGAGAACGATCTGCTGAGCCTCGACGGCCGCGTCGTGGTGGTGTCGGGCGCGGTGGCGGCGGAATCGGCACCACGGTGACCCGCGATGGTCGCCGAGGCCGGGGCCACCGTCGTCGCGGTGAGCCGATGTCGGGACAACCGTCGACCGGCACCGTCGGCCCCTGGTCGACC
>PPEA01000566.1 GCA_002967005.1 Mycobacterium talmoniae | reverse complement strand
GGGCCGCGCCGGCGACCTGGATGCCGTGCACCCGGGTGCGCCGCGCGGACTGGCGGGCGTTGTTCACCGACAACCTCGAGACCATGTTCTTCATGAGCCAGGCGGTGGCCGCCGAACTGGTCGCGCAGCGCCGACCCGGCTCGATCGTGTCGATCTCGTCGATCAGCGGAATGAACACCGCGCCGTTTCACATCGGCTACGGCACCGCCAAGGCGGCGGTGGTGGCGGCGACCCGCACCATGGCCGTTGAACTCGCCGGCCACCGGATCCGGGTCAACGCGGTGGCACCCGGGGTGACCGAGACGGCGGCGTCGGCCACCTACGTCGACGCCGACCCCGACCGCGACCGGCGGGCGATCGCGATGGGGCGCCGCGGCCGCCCCGACGAACAGGCCGGCGCCATCCTGTTTCTGCTGTCGGACCTGTCGAGCTACATCACCGGCCAGACCCTGCTGGTCGACGGTGGGCTGGACCTCAAATGGACGCATCTGGGCGCGGACAACACCTCGCTGTTCCTCAAGGACGAAGCCTTCCGCGCCGCCATCACCCGTTGGGAGGAACCGTGACCGATTCCGACGAGCTGTCCGCCCCGACGACGATCGGGGTCGAGGCCTACACCTGCCCGGACTACGCCCGCGCCGAGCGGGACCGGCTGTGGCGCAAGGTGTGGCAGCAGGTCGGTCGGGCCGAAGAGCTGCCCGAGGTGGGCAGCTACCTCACCTACGACATCCTCGACGATTCGATCATCGTGGTGCGCACCGGCGCCGACGAATTCCGAGCACACCACAACGTGTGCATGCACCGCGGCCGGCGGCTGGTCGACACCCCGGCGGGCGCCAAGAACGCCTGTGAGAGGACCCGCAAGTCGTTCGTGTGCGGGTTCCACGGCTGGACCTACGACCTGACCGGGGCGTGCACCCACATCCGGGAGCGCCCGGACTGGCAGGGCGCGCTCACCGCGGACAACACCCACCTCGCCTCGGTCAACGTCGACACCTGGGGCGGTTGGCTGTGGATCAACATGGACCCGGACTGCGAACCGTTGGCCGACTACCTATTTCCCGCCGCCAAGATCCTCGACCCGTTCGGATTGCAGAACATGCGCTACAAGTGGCGCAAGTGGCTGAACTTCGACTGCAACTGGAAGGTCGCGATGGAGGCCTTCAACGAGACCTACCACGTCTATACCACCCACCCGGAGTTCAACAGGTTCGGCGAATTCAAGGGCTGGGCCAAGGCGCAGGGCAAACACTCCAACATCGGCTACGACGCACCCGACGACCTGGAGGAAACCAAGTCGAAGATCCGGTTGGGCACCGGGGATCCGCGGATCTCCACCGCGCAGATGCAGGTCTACACCATGGAGGAGACCAACGCGACGACCACGCAGACGCTGGTGAACGCGGCGCTGCGGCTGGTCGACGAGTTGCCCGAGGGCACCCCCGCCGACCAGGTGCTTGAGCACTGGTTGTCCTCGGCGCGCCGGGATGACGAGGCGCGCGGCGTGATCTGGCCGACCATCCCGGCCGACATCCTGGGCCAAAGCGGCACCGCCTGGCAGATCTTCCCGAACTTCCAGATCGGGCAGGGCCTGACCAGCGCGCTGTGCTACAGCGCCCGTCCGGACCCCAGCTACAACCCGGACAAGTGCATCTTCGAAGTGTCGGTCTTCGAGCTGTACCCGAAAGGCGAAGAGCCGCACACCCAATGGGAGTACACCCCGGTCGGCGACCCGCGCTGGCGGTCGGTGCTGCCCCAGGACTTCTCCAATATGGCCGCGGTGCAGCGGGGCATGAAATCGCTGGGTTTCCCGGGCACCAAACCCAACCCGTACCGGGAACGGGCCACGGTCAACCTGCACCACCAACTGTCGAAGTACATGGGTACCGGCGACCCGCAGCAACTGCCGACCTCAACCGAAGGGAACGAGCGATGAAAGTCAACCTGGGCACCGGTGCGCAAAACTCGCAGGACTGGGAACGCGTCCTGGCCGGCGATTTCTCGACACCGCCGGCCACCCCGGACTACAAATGCGTGCAAGCCGCGCTGGCGCTGGGGGATCTGGCCGAGCCGCTGGGCTTCGACGGCATCTGGTTCCCGGAACACTGCGGCACCCCGTACGGGATGACCCCCAACCCGATTCAGGCGCTCACCTACTTCGCCGGGCGCACCGAGCGGGTCGGCCTGGGTACCTTCGTCGTGGTCGCGCCGTGGTGGCATCCGGTCCGGCTGGCCCACCAGATCGCCTACCTGGACATCGTCTCGGGCGGCCGCTACACCACCATCGGGATCGGGCGCGGCGTGTCCAAGGGCGAATTCGAGGCCGTCGGGGTGCCCCGCGAGGAAAGTCGGCAGCGGTTCAACGAAACCCTCGACATCTTGCAGTTGGCGTTCTCCGGGGAGCGGTTCTCCTACGACGGGGAGATCTTTAAGGTCCCGGAAATGTCGCTGCGGCCGGCGCCGCTCAGCGACGACCTGTTCTCCCGCATCTACAGTTCGTCGTCGACCGCCGAATCGCTGGAGATCCTGGCGCGGCGCGGCATGGTGCCGCTGTTCGTCGGCAACAAGCCGATCTGGGATGCCGGGGCCGAGGTGCAAAAGGTCAACACCTTCCGCGCCGAAGAGGGCCTGCCGCCGTGCCAGCCCAAGAACGTGATGTTCATGTACTGCGTCGCCAACGAGGCCGACGCGGCCAAGACCGAAGAGTGGATCTGGACCGCCAACCGGGATGTCACGGTGCACTACGGTTTCGCCGATGCCTCGAACTTCAAGGGTGTCAAGGGGTACGAGGCTTATGCCGCCCGGGAGGCCAGCGCGACCGCGGTGCTGGCCTCGGCGGTGACCGGCGACGGGAAGCCGCCCGCGCAGAAGACCCCCGGCTACCACGCGTCGAACCTGCTGATCGGGACCCCCGAGGAAATCCTCAAGCGGATCACCGCCGCCCAGGAGGCGTGCTCGTTCTCGGAGATGACGATCGTCCCGCAGTTCGGCACCATGCCCTACGAGGACGCCATGGCCAGCACCAAACTGTTCGCCCAGGAGGTGCTGCCCGAGGTGCACAAGATGGAGGCGCCGCTGCACCCGGCCGCGCTGCCGGAGAAGTCGCTGGCATGACCGACAGCTGCCCGCCCACGCAGACGCCCGACGACATCGACATCGATGCGCTGCGGGAGAAATACCGGGCCGAACGCGAGAAGCGGCTGCGCGTCGAAGGTTCCAAACAGTACGTGGAACTGTCCGACGATTTCGCCGGCTACTACGAAACCGATCCGCATTCACCGCCGCTGGTCCGCGACCCGATCTCGGCCGACATCGACGTCGCGGTTCTCGGCGGCGGCTTCGGGGGGCTGCTGACCGCCGCCCACCTCAAAAAGTCCGGCGTCGACGATGTGCGGATCATCGAGTTGGGCGGCGATTTCGGCGGGGTGTGGTACTGGAACCGCTATCCGGGCATCCAGTGCGACAACGAATCCTACTGCTACATCCCGATGCTGGAAGAGCTCGACTACATGCCGAGCAAGAAGTTCGCCGACGGCGCCGAGATTTACGAGCACTGCCGCCGGATCGCCAAGCACTTCGGCCTCTACGATTCCGCGATCCTGTCCACCCAGGTGCGCAACCTGCGGTGGGACGGCGAGATCAACCGGTGGCGGATCGGCACCAACCGCGACGACGACCTGCGGGCCCGGTTCGTGGTGCTGGCGTCCGGGCCGTTCCACCGGCCCAAACTGCCGGGTATCCCTGGCATCCAGGACTTCAAGGGGCATTGCTTCCACTCGTCGCGGTGGGACTACGACTACACCGGCGGCGACGCCACCGGCGGACTGGACAAGCTGGCCGACAAGCGCGTCGCCATCATCGGTACCGGAGCCACGGCGATTCAGATCGTGCCGTTTCTGGGCCGGGCGGCCAAGCAGCTGTACGTGTTTCAGCGCACGCCGTCGACGGTCGACGTGCGCAACAATGCGCCGACCGACCCGGACTGGGCGAACTCGCTGCAGCCGGGCTGGCAAGCCGAGCGGCAGCGCAACTTTCATGCTTGGACGTTTGAGGGGATGGCGCTGGGCCAGCCGGACCTGGTGTGCGACTTCTGGACCGAACTCGGGCGCAACACCGCCGCCCGGGTGCTGGCCCTGGACGATCCCGCGTCGCTGACCCCCGAGCAGTTCATGGCGATTCGGGAGGAGGAAGACTACAAGGTCATGGAGCGGCTGCGCCGCCGCGTCGACAGCATCGTCGAGGACGCCGAAACGGCGGAGGCGCTCAAGCCCTACTACCGGTTCCTGTGTAAGAGACCGCTTTCCAATGACGAGTACCTGCCCACCTTCAACCGCCCCAACGTGACGCTGGTGGACGTGTCGGCCACCAAGGGGGTGGAACGGGTCACCGAGAAGGGGCTGGTGGCAGGCGGCGTCGAGTACGAGGTCGACTGCATCATCTACGCCAGCGGCTTCGAGATCACCACCGAGATCTCGCGCCGCTATTCCATCGACGCGATCGAGGGCCGCGACGGGTTGTCGCTGTACGACTACTGGCGAGACGGGTACAGAACCTTCCACGGCATGACCAGCCACGGCTTCCCCAACCAGTTCTACACCGGCTTCACCCAGGTGGGTATCTCGGCGAACATCTCGGCGAACTACGAACTGCAGGGCGAGCACATCGCGCACATCATCGCCGAGGCGCTCAAGCGCGGCGCCACCACCGTCGAGCCCAGCCAGCAGGCCCAGGACCAGTGGTGCCAGACGATCCGGGAGACCGCGATCGACAATTCGGCGTTCGATCAAGCCTGCACGCCGGGCTATTACAACAACGAAGGTGGCGGCGGGGGCGAGGGCATCCGGTCGCATCTGGGCGAACCGTACGGGCCCGGCTTCTACGCGTTCGGCGACCTGCTGCAGCAATGGCGCGACAAAGGCGATCTCGATGGCCTCATCCTGGGAACCTGAGCTGCGCTTCGACGACCGCGTCGCCGTCATCACCGGCGCCGGCCGCGGGCTGGGCCGCGCCTAACGCGCTGCTGCTGGCGTCG
>PPEA01000565.1 GCA_002967005.1 Mycobacterium talmoniae | reverse complement strand
CAACTCGCGATCGCCAGTGGCGGCGGCCGCCGCGGCAACCTTCGTTGACCTCATGGAATGCCAGGGTAGCCGGACAACCGGGGGGCGCGCTGTCACACCGGCGTCAGCCGGCCGGCGGAGAGACGCGCTAGCCGGCGCGGCAGCTGATCTCCATGCTGTCGGCGTCGCGGACCGGGAAGTTGACCCCGACGTAGCCGTTGCCGGGATCGCGCACGTAGTCCAGGTAGGCCTGGGTGCCCTCCATCTCGGTGTTGTCGGCGACGACCAGGGTCCCCGGTGACAGCCGCGGCTCCAGCAACTGCAGCACCGGCAGGTAGAGCTCCTTCCACCCGTCGAGCAGCACAAAGTCGACCGTGCCGTCCAGCTCGGCCAGGGTGGTGAGCGCATCCCCGGCCAGCACGGTGATCACATCGTCGAGCCCGGCGCCGGCGAAATTCTCCTTCGCCGCGGCGATTTTGGTGTCGCTGAGTTCGGTGGTGATGACGCGTCCGGTGCCGTTGTCGCGGACCGCGGCCGCCAGGTGGATGGCGGAAATGCCGAACGACATGCCGAATTCGACCACGGTGGCCGGCCGGGCCGCCCGCACCAGCGAATACAGCAGTCGACCCGCTTCCGGGGTCACCGGGATGTAGAACTCACTGAACGCGTCGGCGCGGTCCTGCGCGCTGGCCGAGGACAGCCGCTCGAAGTCGTCGGCGCGGGCCCGCAGCAACGGCATCTGTTCCTCGGTGGCGGCATACATGCGGTCCAGGACCGATTGGACGCGAGTGTCGTGCAGTGTGATTGCCATGAACCGAGCGTAGGCGGCGCCGCCGCGCCGTGGTGGCCCACCCGCCGGGGCCGGCCATCCGCTCCAGGCTGGTGACCGCCGTCACTAGAACCACTGCGCGGGAACCGAATTCCCACGTTCTACGGCCGTGTCTTCGGCGTTCTGCGGGGGTTTCGCACCTAAGCTTGCTGTGGTCCGGACAGGGAGGGATTGACGTATCGGCGGCAATAGCGGCGTGCCCAGGACGGCTGCTCGGGGCACCGCGCAAGCGAGTACCGGAGCGGCCGAGCGCTACCCCGCGTCCGTGCGTACCACCGGAAAGCCCCGCTGGGTTGCCCCCGTTCCCCGCGCCGCCCGGCTAACCACCTCCCGCGGTGAGGATGCCGCCCGACGTCGGCAGCGCCGGCCGGGCATCCACGCCCTGGACGGTCTTCGGGCGATCGCCGTGGCGCTGGTGCTGGCCGAACACGGCGGCATCCCCGGCGTCGGCGGGGGCTTCATCGGGGTGGACCTGTTCTTCGTGCTCAGCGGTTTCTTGATCACGTCGCTGCTGCTGGACGAACTCGGCCGCACCGGCCGCATCGACCTGGCCGGGTTCTGGGTCCGCCGCGGCCGTCGGCTGCTGCCCGCGCTGCTGCTGATGGTGTTGACGGTCGCCGTCGCGCGCGAGCTGTTCCCGTCGAGCGCCGTCGCCGGGCTGCGTGACGACGCGATCGCCGCGTTCTGCTGGGTGGCCAACTGGCGGTTCGTCTTCGCCAAGACCGACTACTTCACCCAAGGCGGCACCCCCTCCCCGCTGCAGCATGCCTGGTCGCTGGGGGTGGAGGAGCAGTACTACCTGGTGTGGCCGTTGCTGCTGGTCGGGGTCGCGCTGCTCTTAGCGCTGCGGGCCCGACGCCGCGACCGCTGCGCCACCCTCGGCGGCGTGCGGCTCAGTGTGTTGGTGCTGGCCACGCTGGGTGCGGCGGGCTCGGCGGCCGCGGCGATCCTGCTGGCCTCGGACGCCACCCGGGACCGCATCTATTTCGGCACCGACACCCGCGCGCAAGCCTTGCTGATCGGGGCTCCGCGGCGGCCGCATTGCTGGTCCGGGACTGGTCGGCGGCTGATGGCCGGCTGGCCGGTGATCCGGTCGCGGTGGGGCACCTGGGCAGCGCGGCTGCTGCCGGCTGGTCGGCCTGGCGGTGTTGGCGGCGGCGGCCCACTACGTCACCGGCAACGACCGCGAGTTTCGCGCGGGCTCGCTGACCGTGGTGGCCGTGGCGGCCATCCTGGTCATCGCGCCGGTGGCGTTGCACCAGGACGGGCTGGTGGCCCGGGTGCTGTCCTGGCGCCCGCTGGTGTGGCTGGGTGCCATCTCCTACGGCGTGTACCTGTGGCACTGGCCGATCTTCCTGGTGGTCAACGGGGAACGCACCGGATGGTCGGGCTGGCGGCTGTTCGCGGTGCGCTGCGCGGTCACCGTGGTGGTGGCCGCCGTGTCGTGGTGGGCAATCGAACAGCCGATCCGGCGGTGGCGGCCGGTATTTGTGCCGCAGTTGCCGTTAGCGGGGGCCACCATCGCCACCGCCGTCGCGGTGACCGTGCTGCTCGTGCCGGTTGGCACCCAGCCGCACGCGAACCGCACGCCCGGCCT
>PPEA01000564.1 GCA_002967005.1 Mycobacterium talmoniae | reverse complement strand
CCGGTGTCCGCGGTGTGCGGGCAGGCGGTCGCCGGCGCGGCGGTCGGCTGCGGGCCTGGCGGCATCTGACGCCGCAGGCAGCGGGCCGACCTGTACGTGTCGCGGATGCCGCCCGCGGTGATCACCGCCTCGCTGGGCGGGGCACCCGCTGCGCGCGCCGGGACGGGATTAGGTTGCGGGGGTGGAGGATAAAGATCGCGCCGACTGTGCGGATACATACGCGATACGCCGCCTGGGCGTATGAAACCGCACACTCGCGAACGCTCCGGTACCCGGAGCCCTAGCCCGAACCCGCCCGCTTGTTCGCCAACCGCAGCCAGGTGTCCACCACCGTGTCCGGGTTCAGGGACACCGACTCGATGCCCTGATCCATCAGCCATTCGGCCAAATCCGGGTGATCGCTGGGCCCCTGGCCACAGATGCCGACGTACTTGCCTTTCCCGCGGGCGGCGCCGATCGCCAGCGCCAGCAGCTTTTTCACCGCCGGGTCGCGTTCGTCGAACAGGTCGGCGACGATGCCGGAGTCGCGGTCCAGGCCCAAGGTGAGCTGGGTGAGGTCGTTGGAGCCGATGGAAAACCCGTCGAAGATGTCGAGGAATTCGTCGGCGAGCAGCGCGTTGGACGGCACCTCACACATCATGATGATCTTGAGGTCGTGCTCGCCGCGCCGCAGGCCGTTGTTCGCCAGCGCCTCGATCACCCGGGCCCCTTCGGCCACGGTGCGCACGAACGGGATCATCACCCAAATGTTGGTGAACCCCATGGTTTCGCGGGCCTTTTTCACCGCCGCGCACTCCAGCGCGAAGGCCTCGGCGAAACCGGGATCGACGTAGCGGCTGGCGCCGCGATAGCCGATCATCGGGTTTTCCTCGTGCGGTTCGTACCGGCGGCCGCCGATCAGGTTGGCGTACTCGTTGGACTTGAAGTCGGACAGCCGCACGATCACCGGCTTGGGGTACACCGAGGCGGCGATGGTGGTGATGCCCTCGGTCAGCCGGTCCACGTAGAAGCTCACCGGGTCGGCGTAGCCGGCCATCCGCTCGTCGATCTTGGCCGTGGTCTCGGCGTCTTGGCGGGCGTAGTCGAGCAACGCCTTGGGGTGCACGCCGATGTGACTGGCGATGATCATCTCCAGCCGGGCCAGTCCGACGCCGGCGTTGGGCAGCATGCCGAAGTCGAACGCGCGGTCCGGGTTGGCTACGTTCATCATGATTTTTAGCGGCGCCTCGGGCATCGCGCTCAGGTCGGCGGTGACCCGCTCGAATGCGAGGCTGCCCGCGTAGACCACGCCGGTGTCGCCCTCCGCGCAGGACACGGTCACCTCGGCCCCGTCGGGAATGCGGGTCAGCGCGTCCCCGGTGCCGACCACCGCGGGCACCCCCAACTCGCGGGCGATGATCGCGGCGTGGCAGGTGCGTCCGCCCCGGTTGGTGACGATGGCCGCCGCGCTTTTCATGATCGGTTCCCAGTCCGGGTCGGTCATGTCCGCCACCAGCACGTCGCCGTCGGCGAAGCTGTTCATCTGGTCCAGTGACCGGATGATCCGCGCCGTGCCGGCGCCGATCTTTTGCCCGATGGCGCGGCCTTCGGTCAGCACCGCGCCCTTCTCGTTGAGGTGGAAACGCTCGAGTTGGGTGGCGTGGGTGCGCGACTTCACCGTCTCCGGGCGGGCCTGCACGATGTACAGCTTGCCGGTGGGACCGTCCTTGGCCCATTCGATGTCCATGGGGCGGCCGTAGTGGCGCTCGATCACCAGCGCCTGCCGGGCCAACTCCTGCACCTCCTCGTCGGTGACGCAGAAACGACGACGCAACTCCGGTGGGGTCTCTTCGACCCGGATCCGTTCGCCCGGCCGGTCCGAATAGACCATGCGCTGCTGCTTGGCCCCCAGGCCGCGCCGCAGCACCGCGGGCTTGCCGGCCTGCAGCGTCGGCTTGAACACGTAGAACTCGTCGGGGTTCACCGCGCCTTGCACCACCATCTCGCCCAGGCCGTAGCTGCCGGTCACGAAAACCACGTCGGGGAACCCGGATTCGGTGTCCAGGGTGAACATCACGCCGGCGGCGCCGGTATCCGCGCGCACCATCAGCTGCACACCCGCGGACAAGAACACCTCCGCGTGCTGGAATCCGTGATGCACCCGGTAGGCGATGGCGCGATCGTTGTACAGGGAGGCGAACACCTCCTTGACCTGGTGCAGCACGGCGTCGACGCCGACCACGTTGAGGAAGGTTTCCTGCTGCCCGGCGAACGAGGCGTCGGGCAGGTCTTCGGCGGTGGCCGAGGAGCGTACCGCGACCGCGACGTCGGTGGCGCCGGCGTCCTCGCACAGTTTGGCGTAGGCGGCGCGGATGGCCTGCTCCAGCTCGGTGGGCAGCGGGGTGCCCACGATCCAGCTGCGGATATCCGCGCCGGCGCCGGCCAGCGCGTCGACGTCTTTCACGTCGAGACCCCGCAGCCGATCGACAATCCGGGCGGCCAGGCCGCTGCTGTCCAGATAGTGCTGGAAGGCGCTGGCCGTGGTGGCGAAACCGCCCGGCACCGAGACACCGAGCCCGGCGAGGTTGCCGATCATCTCACCCAGCGAGGCGTTCTTCCCGCCGACGCTGCCCAGATCGGTCATGCGCAACTGGTCCAGCCAAAGCACCTGGTCGTTCACGGGAATCTCCTTAGCGGGACGGGACGGGCCAGCGCGTATCCTCGGGAAACCTATGCAACGTACCGTGTTCTTCATTTCCGACTCCACGGGTATCACGGCGGAGACGATCGGCAACAGCATCCTGGCGCAGTTCGAGGGCGTGCAGTTTGAAAAGCACCGGCTGCCGTTCATCGACGACGTGCGCAAGGCCGAGTCCGCGGCGGCGCGGATCAAGACGCGCTACGAGCAGACCGGCACCCGGCCGATCGTGGTGAACACCATGGCGGATCGTTCGCTGGGGGAGATCGTCGCCGCCAGCGGGGGATTGATGCTGGATGTGTTCGCGCCGTTCCTGGGCTCGCTGGAGGACGAGTTGGGCACCAAGCATTCCGGCGCGGTGAACCGCTCGCACGGCCTGGTCGACTTCGAAAAATACGAGGCGCGGATGAACGCCACCAACTACGCCCTCGCCCACGACGACGGCATCGACGTGGACTATTCGCAGGCCGACCTGATCCTGGTGGGGGTGTCGCGCTCCGGCAAGACGCCGACCTGCCTGTACATGGCGTTGCATTACGGGGTGAGCGCGGCCAACTACCCGTTGATCGACGATGACCTGCACAAGCTGGAGCTGCCCGCGCACCTGCGTCCGTACCGGGACCGGCTTTGCGGCCTCACCATCGATGCGCAGCGACTGGCGCAGATCCGCGAGCAGCGCCGCCCGGGCAGCCGCTACGCGGATCTGCAGCAGTGCCGCTGGGAGCTGCAGCAGGCCGACCGGCTGCTGCAGCAGGAACGGATCCCGTGCCTGAACACCACCCATGTGTCGATCGAGGAGATCGCCAGCAAGATCTTCGACCGCTTCGGCATCGAACGGACGATGTTTTAGGCCTGCACGATGATCGGGTCGCCGATGTTCACCAGGTTGAAATACCAGGCCGCGTTGGAGGGGCTCAGGTTGATACAGCCGTGGCTGACGTTGGCGTAGCCTGCGAATCCACCGACCAGGGCGCCGAATGCACATACACCCCGCTCCAGGTGACCCGCACGGCGTACTCCCCGTCGAGCAGGTAGCCCTCGGGGTCGTTGAGCGGAATCCCGATCGTGCGGGAATCGAACTTGATGGTGCGCTCCTTGGACAGCGCGGTGAACGACCCGATCGGCGTCGGGCGCTTGGGTTTCCCCATCGAGGCGGGCATCACCCGCAGCACCTCTTCGTTTTGGCTGACGGTGAAGGTGTGCGCGGAAATGCTGGCGACCGCGACCACCGCATCGCCGGTTTCGAAGCGGCTCGACAACCCGCTCGCCTGCACCGTCACCGTGCTGTGGGCCGGCCAAAACCGGTCCGGCACCCACTGCACGACCTCGTCGCTCACCCAGCTGAACCGCCCGGTCATGTTGCCGGGGGCGGCGATGTCGATGCTGCGTTCGGCGGCGGCGCGGTCGGCGACCGGTTTGGTGAATTGCACGATCACCGGGTGCCCCACCCCGACCACCTGGCCGGGGCCGGGCTGGATGGTGGCCGCGGTGTACCCGGCCCGCGGCGGCGCCTCGGCCGCCCGACTGGCGGTGTCCGGGACCGCCAGCGTCAGCGCACACGTCGCCGCCACCACCGACAGACAGCGAACCACGCTCCGCATGGCGCCCACCCTCCCCAATGGTTGAATCATCAAGAACACATTCTAATCGGACGGGCCCCGACACGACGCGACGCCGACGCCCGCACACCGGGCGTGGCAAACTTTCCGAACGGTCGCCTAGGGTGTGGCTGCGGCGGTGAAACTGCCCCACGCCGCGCGGGCTCCCGACTCGCCGATGCGGTAGACCTGCACTAACACCGCCACCGATGCCGCGATCACCAGCACCGCGATCAGCCCCTGCACCGCCGGCGACAGCCGGTGCCCCCGCTGTTGGCGAACATGCGTCACCGCCAGCAGTACGGCCACCACCAGCAGCGCCACCGAGCAGTAGATGGTGGTGTCGCCAAGGTTCATGTGGGTGGTCAGGGTGGGGGAGGAGTCGACGTGCTCGGCGAACCAGGCGCCGGCCCGCACGGTGGGCGGCGTCAACGCGACGGTCACCGCCGCCAGCGCCACCAGCAGCCAGACCAGCCGGCGGCTCGCCGCCGGCCACAGCGCCGCGACGATCGCCAGCAGCGCGGTCAGCGGGGCCAACACGATGATGAAGTGGTTCAGCAGGATGTGCACCGGCAGGCCATGGAAGGTCGTCATCGATCACCTTTCTCTCCGGCGAGCAGACGCAGAATCGCACGCGCGAAGCGAAATTTGTGCGATTCTGCGTCTGCTCGGCGGGTTAGGCCCGGACCCGCGCGGCGGCGGATTCCGGCATCGGGTCATACCGCACGAAGGACCGGGTGAAGGATCCGGCGCCGTGGGACAGCGAGCGCAGGTCGATCGCGTAGCGGCTGAGTTCGACCTGCGGAACCTCGGCCTTCACCAGGGTGCGCTCGTCGCCGACCTTCTCGGTGCCCAGCACCCGGGCCCGGCGACTGGACAAATCCCCCATCACCGCGCCGACCAGGTCGTCGGGCACCAGCACCGAGACCTCGTCGATCGGTTCCAGCAGCGTCACTTTCGTGGCCGCCGCGGCCTCCCGCAACGCCAGCGCCCCGGCCATCTGGAAGGCGAAATCCGACGAGTCGACACTGTGCGCCTTGCCGTCGAGCAGGGTGACCCGGATGTCGACGACCGGGTATCCGGCGTCGACGCCCTTCTCCATCTGCGCCCGAACCCCCTTTTCCACGCTGGGGATGAACTGCCGCGGCACCGCGCCGCCGACCACCTTGTCCAGGAACTCGAACCCGGAGCCCTCCGGCAGCGGTTCGACCTCGACGTCACAGACCGCGTACTGACCGTGCCCGCCGGACTGCTTGACGTGCCGGCCGTGGCCTTTGGCGTTGCCGCCGAACGTTTCTCGCAGCGGGATCCGCAGCTCCACGGTGTCCACCGTGACGCCGTAGCGGTTGGCCAGCCCGTCGAGCACCACGCTGGAGTGGGCCTCACCCATGCACCACAGCACGGTCTGGTGGGTTTCCGGGTTCTGCTCGATGCGCAGCGTCGGGTCTTCGGCCGCCAGCCGCGCCAACCCGACCGACAGCTTGTCCTCGTCGGTTTTCGCGCGCGGCTGGACCGCGATCGGCAGCAGCGGCTCGGGCATCGTCCAGGGTCGCAGGACCAGCGGTTCGGCCTTGTCCGACAGGGTGTCCCCGGTTTCGGCGCGGCTGAGTCGCCCGATCGCGCACATGTCGCCGGCCACCACGGTGCCCGCCGGGCGCTGCTGCTTACCCAGCGGGAACGACAGGGTGCCGATCCGCTCGTCCTCGTCGTGGTCGGCGTGGCTGTTCTCCTCGCCGAAAAACGATGTGAAATGGCCCGACACGTGCACCGTCGCGTCGGGCCTGATGGTCCCGGAGAACACCCGGACCAAACTGACCCTGCCGACGTAGGGATCCGAGGTCGTCTTCACCACTTCGGCCAACAGCGGCCCGTCCGGGTCGCAGCCCAGGCTGTCGTGGGCCGCGCCCTGCGGGGTGAACACCTCCGGCAGCGGATGCTCCAGCGGCGACGGGAATCCGCTGGTGGAGACCTCGAGCAGCTCGCACGTGCCGACCCCGGTGTTGGCGCACACCGGGATCACCGGGAAAAACGAGCCGCGGGCGACCGCCTTCTCCAGGTCAGCGATCAGCACCGCCTGATCGATCTGTTCACCGCCCAGGTAGCGCTCCATCAGCGACTCGTCCTCGGACTCTTCGATGACGCCCTCGATGAGGCTGCCGCGGTGTTCGTCGATCTGCTCGCGGTACGACGGGTCCGGGGCGTGTTCGGTGCGCTGCCCGCCGGCGTAGTCGTAGTGCGTCTGGGTCAGCAGCCCGATCAACCCGTCGCCGACCGGCAGATACAGCGGCAGCACCTTGCCGCCGAACGCCGCCTGCGCGGTGGCCAGGGTGTTGGGGTAGTCGGCGCGGGCGTGGTCCAGCTTGGTGATCACCACCGCGCGCGGCATCCCCACCTGATCGCATTCCTGCCACAGCGACTTGGTCGGCTCGTCGACCCCCTCGTTGGCGGCGATCACGAACAGCGCGCAGTCCGCGGCGCGCAACCCGGCGCGCAGCTCGCCGACGAAGTCGGCGTAGCCGGGGGTGTCGATCAGGTTGACCTTGATCCCGTCGTGCAGCAACGACGCCAGCGCCAACCCGACCGAGCGCTGCTGCCGGATCTCGGCGTCGTCGAAGTCGCAGACCGTGGTGCCGTCCACCACCGAGCCCAGCCGGGGCAACACCCCGGAGGCCACCAGCAGCGCATCGACCAAGGTGGTTTTACCGGCACCCGACGGGCCCACCACCACCACGTTGCGGATGCCGGCCGGACTGTCGGCGGTGGGCGCGGCTCCGGGGGAAGTAGCCGTCTTATCTGCCATGACCTGTCTCCTCGTTCCCCGGCGGCGTCCTGGTAGTCACGATTCCCTCAACCGCCGCGCAACACAAGGCCGTACCGACAAAAACCGCATCCGCTGGGCGTGCCAAGCTGCGGGAATGATGTGTTGAGGCGCCCCAGGGCCGGTGCCACAATCGGAGGTATGAATTCGGGCGCCAATCGGCCCGCCGTCGCTGACGGGTACTGAGGGTGATCCCCGGGTGGACGGGAGACACCATGATCATCGTTTACGCCGTGGTCGCGGCCGTGGGTATTGCGGCGCTGTCGCTGGCGACCACCTTCCGCGTGATCAAGGAGTATGAACGCGGCGTCGTCTATCGCTTCGGGCGGGTGCAAGCCCGGGTGCGGACGCCGGGGCTGGCCTGGCTGATTCCGGTCGCCGACCGCCTGGAAAAGGTGAACATGCAGATCATCACGATGCCGGTGCCCGCGCAGGACGGCATCACCCGCGACAACGTGACGGTGCGGGTCGACGCGGTGATCTATTTCCGGGTCGCCGACCCGGTGCGGGCGGCCGTCGATGTGCAGGACTACATCTCGGCGATCGGGCAAGTCGCCCAGACGTCGCTGCGGTCGATCATCGGCAAGAGCGACCTGGACGACCTGCTGTCCAACCGGGAGGGGCTCAACCAAGGCTTGGAGGTGATGATCGACAGCCCGGCGCTGGGCTGGGGCATCCACATCGACCGGGTGGAGATCAAGGACGTGGTGCTGCCCGAATCGATGAAGAGGTCGATGTCACGGCAAGCCGAGGCCGAACGGGAACGCCGGGCCCGGGTGATCACCGCCGACGGTGAACTGCAGGCCTCCCGCAAACTCGCGCAGGCCGCCGAGGCGATGGCCGACCATTCGGCCGCCCTGGAACTGCGACTGCTGGAGACGGTGGTCGAGGTCGCCGCGGAGAAGAACTCCACGCTGGTGCTGCCGTTCCCGGTGGAGCTGCTGCGGTTCCTGGAGCGGGCGGCGCCGGCCGGTTCGGGCGCCGCGGTTCCCGCCGCCGAGCTGGCCGCGCACTGACCGAGCTACGCCGAGGCCAACCGCACCAGTTCTTTTGCCGATGTGGTCGT
>PPEA01000563.1 GCA_002967005.1 Mycobacterium talmoniae | reverse complement strand
GGCGGAGGTCGGCGATGTCGCCCCACCCGGCCAGCCTATGGGACACCACCGTTTTCGCCGCGCCAGCCGTCCCCGTCCGCGCCGGGCGCTACCGTAAAGTGCAGTCAATCGCGCGTGACGGCCACGTACGCTGCGAGGCAACGGCGAACCGATGCTGGAGGTGACGGGATGGGCGGATCTCCCCGCGGACCGTGGCGGTCTTTGCTCATGGCGGCTGCGGTCGGGCTGGGTCTGGCCACGGCGCCGGCGTACGCCGCGCCCGCCCCGGCGCCGGACCCGTCGTCGATGGTCGCCAAGGTGGGACCGACCGTCGTCGACATCAACACCCAGATGGGGTACCAAAGCGCGGTCGGGGCCGGCACCGGCATCCTGCTCGACCCCAGCGGCGTGGTGCTGACCAACAACCACGTCATCTCCGGGGCCACCAACATCACCGCGGTCGCCATCGGTAACGGCCAAACCTACGACGTCGACGTGCTCGGCTATGACCGCAGCCACGACGTCGCCGTGGTGCAGCTGCGCGGGGCGGTCGGGCTGCCCGCCGCCGATCTCGGTGACTCGTCGTCGGTGGCGGTCGGCGACCCGGTCGTCGCGATGGGCAACGCGGGCGGCCAGGGCGGCACCCCGAGCGCGGTCGCCGGCCACGTCAGCGCGCTGAACCAGACCGTGTCGGCGGCCGACGAGCTGACCGGCAGCTCGGAGACGCTCAACGGCATGATCCAGGCCGACGCCCCGATCCGGGCCGGCGATTCGGGCGGGCCGATGGTCAACGCCGCCGGCCAGGTGATCGGCATGAACACCGCCGCCTCCGACAACTACAAGATCCCGCAGCAGGGCGGTCAGGGCTTCGCGATCCCGATCAACCAGGCGCTCGCGATCGCCGGGCAGATCCGGTCCGGCGCCGCGTCGAACACCGTGCACATCGGTGACACCGCGTTCCTGGGGGTCGGCGTGGTCGACCACAACGGCGCCGGCGCGCGGGTGGAGCGGGTGCTGGCCAACACCCCGGCCGCGGACGCGGGAATCCGGATGGAGGACGTGATCACCGCGGTCGACAACGCGCCGGTCACCTCGGCGACCGCGTTGACGAACCTGCTGGACCAGCACCACCCCGGCGACACCATCGCACTGACCTGGCGGGGTCCGATGGCCGGTGTGCACACCGAGAAGGTCACGTTGGCGCCCGGCCCGGTCGGCTGATTCCCCGCCTCGACGGGTAACCGCCGCGGTTTTGCGGTAGGTGTGGAGGGGTGGGTGTAGCGAACGACGAACACGATCCGGCCGACCCCACCGCGGGCAGCCGCATCGAAGACGGGGTGGTCGAGCATCCCAGCGCCGACGACTTCGGCGACGCCACCACCCTGCCGGCCGACCGGACCTGGTTCAAACGCGCGGTGTTCTACGAGGTGCTGGTCCGCGCGTTCTACGACTCCAACGCCGACGGCATCGGCGACCTGCGCGGGCTCACCGAACGGCTGGACTACCTGCGCTGGCTGGGCGTCGACTGCCTGTGGCTGCCGCCGTTTTACGACTCGCCGCTGCGCGACGGCGGCTACGACATCCGCGACTACTACCGGGTGCTGCCGGAGTTCGGGACCGTCGAGGACTTCGTCACGCTGCTCGACGCCGCCCACCGCCGGGGCATCCGCGTCATCACCGACCTGGTGATGAACCACACCTCCGACTCGCACCCGTGGTTTCAGGAATCCCGCCGCGACCCCGACGGCCCCTACGGCGACTACTACGTGTGGAGCGACACCAGCGAACGCTACGCCGACGCCCGGATCATCTTCGTCGACACCGAGGAATCCAACTGGACCTTCGACCCGGTGCGCCGCCAGTTCTATTGGCACCGGTTCTTCTCGCATCAACCCGACCTGAACTACGACAACCCGGCCGTGCAGGACGCGATGATCGACGTGCTGCGGTTCTGGCTGGACCTGGGCATCGACGGGTTCCGGCTCGACGCGGTGCCGTACCTGTTCGAGCGGGAGGGCACCAACTGCGAGAACCTGCCCGAGACGCACGCCTTCCTCAAACGCTGCCGCAAGGTGGTCGACGACGAATACCCGGGCCGGGTGCTGCTGGCCGAAGCCAACCAGTGGCCGTCCGACGTCGTCGAGTACTTCGGCGACCCGGACACCGGCGGCGACGAGTGCCACATGGCGTTCCACTTCCCGCTGATGCCCCGCATCTTCATGGCGGTGCGCCGCGAGTCGCGCTTCCCCATCTCCGAGATCCTGGCGCAGACACCGCCGATCCCGGAGATGGCGCAGTGGGGCATCTTCCTGCGCAACCACGACGAGTTGACGCTGGAGATGGTCACCGACGAGGAACGCGACTACATGTACGCCGAATACGCCAAAGACCCGCAGATGAAGGCGAACGTCGGCATCCGGCGCCGGCTGGCGCCGCTGCTGGACAAGGACCGCAACCAGATCGAGTTGTTCACCGCGCTGCTGCTGTCGCTGCCCGGGTCGCCGATCCTGTACTACGGCGACGAGATCGGCATGGGCGACATCATCTGGTTGGGGGACCGCGACGCGGTGCGCACCCCGATGCAGTGGACCCCGGACCGCAACGCCGGGTTCTCCACCGCCAACCCGGGCCGGCTGTACCTGCCGCCCATCCAGGACCCGGTGTACGGCCATCAGTCGGTCAACGTCGAAGCCCAGCGCGACACGTCGACGTCGCTGCTGAACTGGACCCGCACCATGCTGGCGGTGCGCCGCCGCCACGACGCCTTCGCCCTCGGCACGTTCCGGGAACTGGGCGGCTCCAACCCGTCGGTGCTGGCGTACGTGCGGGAGATCGACGATGACGCGGGCGGCGTTGACAGCGTGGTGCTGTGCGTCAACAACCTGTCCCGCTTCCCCCAACCGATCGAGCTGAACCTGCAGCACTGGAGCGGCTACACCCCGATCGAACTGACCGGGCACGTGGAGTTTCCGGCCATCGGGCAGCTGCCCTACCTGCTGACCCTGCCCGGACACGGCTTCTACTGGTTTCAGCTGTGCAAGTCTGAGGAGTCGCGATGACTTCCGCCGACCGTCCCGCCGGGATGCCCGCCAACCTGCCCTGGGCGGATTGGCTGGTCCAACAACGCTGGTACGCCGGCCGCAACCGGGAACTGTCCGCCGCCACCCCCGGCCTGATCGTGGCGTTGCGCGACGGCCTGGATTTGGTGCTGGTGGACGTCACCTACACCGACGGGGCCGCCGACCGCTATCAGGTGGTGGTGAGCTGGGACGCCGACCTGGTCTCCGAGTACAGCGCGGTCGCCACGATCGGCACCGACCACGGCCACGTCGGCTACGACGCGCTGTATGACCCCCGCGCCTGCCGGTTTTTGCTGTCGCTGATCGACTCCGCGGCGGCGCGCGGCGACGTCACCTTCGCCCGGGAACCCGACGCCGTCCTGCCGCTGGACGCGGCGTCCTGGGTGGCCGACGCCGAGCAGTCCAACACCAGCGTCATCTTCGAGCAAGACGCCATCCTGAAGGTGTTCCGTCGCGTGCAGCCCGGTATCAGTCCCGACGTCGAGTTGAACCGGGTGTTGGCGCGCACCGACAACCCGCATGCGGCCCGGCTGCTGGGCGCCTACCAGGCGGTGCTGCCCGGCGGGGTGCCCTGCCCGCTGGGCATGGTCAGCGCGTACGCCGCCAACTCCGCGGAAGGCTGGGCGATGGCCACCGCCAGCGTGCGCGACCTGTTCGCCGAGGCCGACCTGTACGCCCACGAGGTCGGCGGGGATTTCGCCGGCGAGTCCCAGCGACTCGGGGAGGCGGTCGCCTCGGTGCACGCGACGCTGTCCGAGGCCCTGGGCATCGCGCGGGCCACCTTCGGCGTGGACACCGTGCTGGCGCGGCTGAAGGCCACCGCCGCGACCGTCCCCGAACTGGAGCCCCACCTGGGCGCCATCGAGCAGCGGTTCGGCGCGCTGGCCGGCGCGCCGATCACCACCCAACGGGTGCACGGCGACCTGCATCTGGGCCAGGTGCTGCGCACCCCGGAAAGCTGGTTGCTGATCGACTTCGAGGGCGAACCCGGCCAGCCGTTCGAGGAGCGGCGCGCCCCGGACTCCCCGCTGCGCGACGTCGCCGGCATGCTGCGCTCCTACGAGTACGCCGCCTACGGGCAGCTGGTCGACCAGAGCGACGACAAGCAACTGGCGGCGCGGGCCCGCGAATGGGTGCAGCGCAACCGCACCGCGTTCTGTGACGGCTACGCCGCGGTGTCCGGGGTCGACCCGCGGGAGTCCGCGGACCTGCTGGCGGCCTACGAACTGGACAAAGCGGTGTACGAGGCGGGCTACGAGTCGCGGCACCGCCCGGGCTGGTTGCCGATTCCGCTGCGCTCGATCGAGCGTCTGACGGGTTAGCTGAGCGTCGCTCGCGCTGCCGCGACCCCGGAGGTCTGGCAGCATGGTGTGTCGTGATTCGTCTTCGCCAGATGTACGACAGCGAAACGAAGCTGTCCTGGGTGTTGTCCGCGCTGGCCGGGGTGCTGGGGGCCACCGCGTTTTCGCACTCCGCCGGATACTTCGTCACCTTCATGACCGGGAACGCCCAGCGGGCGGTGATGGGGTTCTTCGCCGAAGAGGAGTGGGCGACGGCCTCCCCGTGGTTGGCGGTGTCGGCCGCGCTGCTCATGGTGGCCTTTGTCGCCGGCGTGATCAGCGCGTCCCTGTGCCGGCGCTACCTGTGGCCGACCCGACCGCATGCGTCCACCGTGCTGGCCACGCTGGCGCTCGTCCTCGCGACCGTGGTGGACCTTTTCCTGGGCGGGCCCGCGCTGCCCGTGCCGTTCTTTCCGATCGTGTTGGTGACCTTCGGGGTCGGTGCGTTGAACACCACCTTCGTCAACAAAGACGGCGAAACGACGATCGGGTTGAGCTATATGACCGGGACCCTGGTGAAGATGGGGCAAGGCATCGAGCGGCACTGCAACGGCGGGAAACTCACCGACTGGCTTGGCTATTTTCTGATCCTCGCCAGCTTTATGGGCGGCGCCACCATCGGCGGCTTCATCAGCCTGTTCGCCGGTGGCACCTACATGTTGGCGATCGCCAGCGTGGTGTGCGCCGTCACCAGCGGATACACCTACCTCTACGCCGACCGCCGCGCCCTGTGGAAATAGTCTCTCGGCGAACAGACGCAAAAGCCCCCGCAAACATAATGTTTGGGGGGCCTTTGCGTCTGCTCGACGGGTTTAGGTGGCGGGCGCGGTACCCAGCAGCACCCGCTGGATGTCGGGCTTCATGGCCACCAGTTGCTGGTTCCAGTACGGCCAGGCGTGCGTCCCGTCGGCCGGGAAGTTGAACACCCCGTTGTTGCCGCCGGCGGCAATGTAGTTGTCCCGGAAGGTTTCGTTGGTGCGCAGCGTGAAGCTCTCCAGGAACTTGGCCGGCATGTCGGCCCCGCCCAGCTCGTTGGGCGTGCCGTTACCGCAGTAGATCCAGATGCGGGTGTTGTTTTGCACCAGCGTCGGGATCTGCACCATCGGGTCGTTGCGCTTCCACGCCGGGTCGCTGGACGGACCCCACATGCTGTTGGCGTTGTAACCGCCGGAGTCGTTCATCGCCATGCCGATCAGCGTCGGCCACCAGCCCTCGGACGGGTTGAGGAACCCGGACAGCGCTGCGGCGTACGGGAACTGCTGCGGGTGGTAGGTCGCCAGGATCAGCGACGAGCTGCCCGCCATCGACAGACCCACCACCGCGTTGCCGGTCGTGGAGACGCCCCGGTTGGCCTGCAGCCAGCTCGGCATCTCCTGGGTCAGGAACGTCTCCCACTTGTAGGTGTAGTTCTGGCCGTTGCCCTGCGAGGGCTGATACCAGTCGGTGTAGAAGCTGGACTGGCCGCCGACCGGCATGATCACCGACAGACCGGACTGGTAGTACTCCTCGAACGCCGGGGTGTTGATGTCCCAGCCGTTGTAGTCGTCCTGGGCGCGCAGACCGTCGAGCAGGTACACCGCGTGCGGCCCCCCGCCCTGGAACTGAACCTTGATGTCGCGACCCATCGACGGCGAGGGCACCTGCAGGTATTCGACCGGCAGACCCGGTCGGGAGAACGCGCCGGCAGTCGCTGTGCCGCCGACCACACCGACCAGGCCGGGCAGCAACGCCGCCCCGATGGCCGCCATCGTCAGCCGGCGTGGCAAACCTGCCGCGGCGCCGCGCAACTTGTCAACGAACTTCATAGCTCCTACCCATCCCAACTTTCATCTGCCGTTTGACACGGTCGAATGGCTGTTCTGGGGCAGTCAAACACGAACCGGGCGGGTTTCCGGCCCGTCGCCGCCGGGGAAACGCGTCGCGGTTAGCTAACGATTACGAGACGCCGCCGTTACCGTCGCCCGCGGGCGACGTCGGCGCCGCACGGCGGTCTGGGAGGATGCCGAGGACGGAAAGGGGAGCGCCATGACCACCAGCGCCGCGCCGCTCGCCGGCGTGCGAATCGTCGAGATCGCGAGTTTCGTCGCGGTGCCCCTGGCGGGCATGACGCTGGCCCAGCTTGGCGCCGAGGTGATCCGGGTCGACCCGATCGGCGGCGGCGCCGACTATCACCGCTGGCCGGTCGCCGACACCGGCACCAGCATCTACTGGTCGGGGCTGAACAAGGGTGTCCGGTCGGTGGCGGTCGACCTGCGAGCCGACGCCGGCCAGCGCCTGGTGCAACGGCTGATCGCCGACGCCGGCGTGCTGATCACCAATGTGGTAGGGCGGCAATGGCATTCGTACGAGACGCTGACCGGTGAGCGCGCCGACCTGATCCATGTGGAGGTCAGCGGACGCGGCGACGGGTCGACCGGGGTGGACTACACGGTCAACGCCGCGGTCGGTTTCCCGATGGTGACCGGGCCCGCCGAGCACGGTGGGCCGATCAACCACGTGCTGCCGGCCTGGGACGTGACCTGCGGGCTGTACGTCGCGCTGGGCGTCATCGCCGCGGTGCGCCGCCGCGACGACAGCGGCGCCGGCGGCGGATCACCCTGGCGCTGGAGAACGTCGCGCTGGCGACCGCCGGGGCGCTGGGGCTGCTCACCGAGCCGATGGTCAACGGCACCGAGCGGCAACGCCTCGGCAACGCCATCTACGGCCAATACGGCCAGACGTTCACCAGCGGCGACGGCGCGTCGTTCATGATCGTCACCCTCACCCCCCGGCATTTCCGCGACCTGACCGAACTCACGGGGACCGCGAAAGCCGTTGCCGCGCTGGCGGATGCGCTCGACGCGGACTTCGCCGAAGAAGGCGACCGGTACCGCTACCGGGACGCGCTGACCGGGTTGTTCACGGTGTGGTTCGCCGAGCACACCGCCGAGGAGATCACCGCGGGGCTATCGGCCACGTCGATCCTGTGGGACCGCTACCGCACCTTTTCCGAGGTGGCGGCCAGCGACCGGGTGACGGCCAACCCGCTGTTCAGTCCGCTGCATCAGCCGCGGGTCGGTGACTATCTGGCCGCCGGGTCACCGTTGGCGATCGACGGGGTGCACCCCCCGGCGGTGGCGGCGCCGGCGCTGGGCGACGACACCGCGGCGGTGCTGCGGGAGCGGATCGGGATCGGCGGCGAGG
>PPEA01000562.1 GCA_002967005.1 Mycobacterium talmoniae | reverse complement strand
CGGCCGCACCGTCGCGGGAATGGCGCCGACCAACATGCACGTGCAGTTTCTGCGCGGCGGCGACGCCGGCGACGCCGTCGAATACGCGGTGGAGCGGGTGTTCGACGGGCGCACCTCGCGTGCCGGCGGGTGGTCGCGCGGCAGTCCGGACGGCTGCTGACCACCACCACGGTCACGTTCGCGGCGGCGCTGGACGGCCCGGAACACTTCCCGGTCGCCGCGCCGGCGCCGCCCGGAGACCTGCCGCGCACCGGACCCGCCGGGCCCGCCCCGTCGATGCCGCTCGACGAGATCGACATCCGGATCACCGACACCGGATGCGGGGAGGCGTTCACCCGCCAATTCTGGTGGCGCACCACGGTTCCGCTGCCCGACGACCCGTTTGTGCACACCTGCGCGGCGGTGTATGTCACCGACGTGTACATGATCGACCCGGCGCTGCGGGTGCACGGCCATGCGATGGCCGACCGCAGCCACCGCAGCGGCACCACCGCCTCCTCGGTGTGGTTTCACCAACCTGTGCACAGTGATCGGTGGAATCTGCTGGAATCGTCGTCGCCGGCCGCCGCGCGGGGCCGCGGCGTGGTCAGCGGCCGGCTGGTCGACACCGACGGGGCGGTGGTGGCCACCCTGGTGCAGGAGGGTCTGATCGCCGCCCGGTAGCCGACCCGCGCTTGGCGGCCACCCCGCCCGCCGAGTGTGCGGTTGTGGTACGCAGAATCGGCAGCGGCGGGCAACAAGTCCACGCTGGACGCGTCCAAAGGAGAATCACATGCGCACGTTTGGATCGGTCGCCGAACTGGCCGCGCTGCAGGGCCAAGCCATCGGCCACAGCGACTGGGTGACCATCACCCAGGAGGCGGTGAACCTGTTCGCCGACGCGACCGGGGACCACCAGTGGATCCACGTCGACCCGGAGAAGGCCGCCACCGGCCCGTTCGGGACCACGATCGCGCACGGGTACATGACGTTGTCGTTGCTGCCCCAGCTGATGCACACCATGTACCGGGTGGACGGGCTGAAGATGGCGGTGAACTACGGGCTGAACAAGGTCCGCTTCCCGTCGCCGGTGCCGGTCGGTGCCAAGGTGCGCGCCCAGGGTTCGGTCGTCAACGTCGACGATCTCGGTGACGGCTCCTACCAGGTGACCCTGTCGACGACGGTGGAGGTCGAGGGCGCTACCAAGCCGGCGTGTGTCGCCGAGAGCGTGGTCCGCTACATGACCTGACCGCCTTCAGAACTCGGCGATCGTGTGTTCCAGCCGTTCGGCCAGCCGGGCCTGCGCGGCCGCGCGCCGGGTGGGCAGATGCGCCGACGGGAACGGTGAGGACACCGGCTGGTATTCCCGCAAGGTGCGGCGCGCCACCGTCATCTTGTGCAGCTCGGTGGCGCCGTCGGCGATGCCCAGCGACTGCGCGGCCACCATCATCTTCACGAACGGCATCTCGTTGGACACCCCCAGCGCGCCGTGCAGGTGCATGGCGCGTTGCACCACGTCGTGCAGCACCTGGGGCATGGCGACCTTCACCGCGGCGATATCGCGGCGCACCTTCTGGTAGTCGCGGTGCCGGTCGATCAGCCAGGCGGTGCGCAGCACCAGCAGCCGGAACTGTTCGATCTGAATCCAGCTGTCGGCCACCTTCTCCTGGGTCATCTGCAGATCCGACAGCGGACCAAGCCGGGTCTGCCGCGACACCGCCCGCTCGCACATCATGTCGAACGCCAGCCGCGCCAACGCAATCGTGCGCATCGCGTGATGCACCCGCCCGCCGCCGAGCCGGGTCTGGGCGATCGCGAACGCCTGCCCCTCCCCGCCGAGCACGTGGTCGGCCGGCACCCGCACATCGGTGTAGCGGACATAGCCGTGACTGGCATGCTCGGCGGACTCCACCCCGACCCCGACATTGCGGACGATCTCGATGCCCGGGGTTTCGGCCGGCACGATGAACAGCGACATCTTCTCCCGGGTGCGGCGTCCGGGTTGGTGACGGCCATGACGATGAAGAACGCGGCGTGGCGGGCGTTGGTGGAAAACCACTTCTCGCCGTTGAGCACCCAGCAGTCACCGTCCCGCTGCGCGCGGGTGACGAACAGGCCGGGATCCGAGCCGCCCTGCGGCTCGGTCATCGAATAACACGACGTGATCGCCCCGTCGAGCAGGGGTGTCAGATAGCGGGCCTTTTGCTCGTCGGTGCCGAACATTGCCAGGATCTCGGCGTTGCCCGAATCCGGTGCCTGACAGCCGAATACCGAAGGCGCCCAGCGCGACCGGCCCAGGATCTCGTTGAGCAGCGCCAGCCGCACCTGTCCGTAGCCCTGCCCGCCGAGGTCGGGGGACAGGTGCGCCGCCCACAGGCCCTGCTCCTTGACCCGCTGCTGCAGCGGGCGCAGCACCGCCACGGTGTCGGGATTCGCCCGGTCGTAGGGGTCCAGCGCCACCAGGTCCAGCGGGTCGACCTCCGCGCGCATGAACTCCTCGACCCAATCCAGTTTGCGCTGATAGTCCGGCTCGGTTTCAAAGTCCCACATGGCGCCATCATGGACTACCGCCTACCGCCGCCGGTAGCGTTTCTCCGACCCGACGAGGAGCACGAGAGCCCATGCGGATTACCCGGATCGTGGAGACCCCGATACGGCTGCGCGGCGAGATCGCCAATGCGCTGGTCGACTTCTCGCGGCACACGGTCTCGCTGGTGGCGGTGGTCTCCGACGTGGTGCGGCACGGCCAACCGGTCGCCGGGGTCGCGTTCGACTCGATCGGCCGGTTCGCCCAAAGCGGCATCCTGCGCGACCGGATGATCCCGCGGGTGCTGGCCGCGTCGCCGGAGGCGCTGCACGACGAAGCCGGCCGCCTCGACCCGGCGCGGCTGCTGGCGTGCGCGAT
>PPEA01000561.1 GCA_002967005.1 Mycobacterium talmoniae | reverse complement strand
ATCGCCGTCGACGTCACCGACCGGGTCGCGCACGTCCGCGCGTTCGGCGCCCAACTGCCGGAGGCGAAGCCGTCGGCCCTGCTCGACCACGAAGCCCGCCGGGTCAGCGAGATCGACGTCATCAACGGCGCGGTGGTGCGCCAGGCCGCGCGGGTCGGTGAACCGGCGCCGGTCAACACCACGCTCACCGCGCTGGTGAAAGCGGTGGAACGGCGGTGGGGCTAGCCGGCGGCTAACGCGCCCGACGCGGGAATGCCGCACGCGGCCGCGAACTGCGGCGGGGACAGCCCGTCGGCAGAGTTCATGTCGCAGCGACCGAACGGCGGGCAGCCCTCGGGCAGGCCGCCGCCGTAACCGGTGCCGTCGGTGTACTGGTGGGCGACCTTGCCCGGGTAGGGCGGGTTGCTGCCGTAGGCGGCGATGATCAGCCGCAGCCCGGCAGGTTTGCTGCGCCACATGGAGTTGAGGTCATAAACGTTGCCGTACCCGATGATCCGGGCCGGGCTGCCGGCGTAGCCGGCCAGATTCCAATACAGGTCGTTGATCCACGCCGACCCGTCACCGCCGGGATTGCCGCCGGATTCCACGTCGAGCATCAACGCGACCCGCGGATGCAGGCCACCGTTGGCGTTGATCATCGACTGCACGGTGTTGGCGTTGGCCTGCCAGTTCGGTCGGACGTAGGTGTAGACGATCCCGAACGTCAGACGGCCGCTGTCCAACGCCGCGCGCATCCAGGCGTAGTTGCGGGCGAAGTTGTGGTCCTGGTAGGTGCCGTCGCAGACCCGGATGGACAGCACCCGGTAGGGATACGAATCATCCACCGGCACTTGGTATTCGGACACGTCGGCGAACAGTGTATTAACGATACCGTCAAACCTACCCGTTGGCCGGCGGCCGGGCAACCGGACCGGCCGCGGCCCGGACCGTCGTGAGTTGCGCTGTGGCGCAACAGTATTTGCTGGCGCTAGCGGTTATAGCGGGCGGCCAACTTCGCCAGCGTGGCTTCGATCCCGGCGGTGTTTCTCCGCACGAAGCCCAACCGCTGGTAATACTTGAACCGGTCTTTGAGCGGTCCGGTGTCGGAGTAGTCGAACGTCTCGGTGACCCGGGTGACCGTCGGCGATACCGCGGCGAACTCCCAGCGCCAATGGTGGCCCACCGGGTGGCACCATTCGATCAGCTCATCGGGTTTCACCGCGGTGACCGTGCTGGTGATCCGGTACGGGAACCCGAACATCCGCATCTTGGTGGAGAACCGCGAGCCGGGAGCCAACCGCGCGGGGCCGTCGACGAAGGCGGCGACGGTGCCCGAGCCGTCCAATTCGTGGTGTCGACGCGGATCGGCAACCGAGGCGAACAGCTCCGCCGCCGGGGCGTGAACCTCGACGCTGCGACTGACCTGCTTGGGGCCGGCATCCACGGCGGTGACGGTCATGATGGCTACCGGCACTGACCGTACTCCCCACCGGGCAATGTGGCGAGGTCGGTAACGCCGCCCGCGCCGGGCATTAGCCTGACGACGTGAGCATCGAGGTGCGACCGGCGCGCAAAGCCGACATCCGTCCGCTGGCCAAGGTGTTGGGTCGCGCCTTCCACGACGACCCGGTGTCGATGTGGCTGTTGCCCAACGACAGATCCCGGGTCGCGCGGCAGAGCCGGATGTTCGCCGCACTGACCCGACACCAGCACTTCGCGGCCGGCGGCGTGCAAGTGGCCTGCGACGGCGCGAGCATCGGCGCTGCCGCGCTGTGGGATCCGCCCAATCGGTGGCAGCAGCCCAGCCGGGCCGAACTGCGGATGATCCCGGCGCTGATCGGCGCGCTGGGTCCGCGGGCGTGGCCGGGCGGGTGTTGACCGAACTGATGAAGCGAGAACACCCGGAGGAACCGCACTGGTACCTCGCCGTGATCGGCAGCGACACCGCGGTCCGCGGCCGCGGCTTCGGGCAGGCCCTGATGCGGTCGGGGCTGGCCCGCTGCGACGCCGACCACGCCCCGGCGTACCTGGAGTCGAGCAAGGCCGACAACGTGCCGTACTACCAACGGTTCGGCTTCGACGTCACCGGCGAGATCGTGGTGCCCGGCGGCGGCCCGACGCTGTGGAAGATGTGGCGGCCGCCGCGGTGAACCCGGTGAACCACCCGCTGACTCTGCGTCCACCAGGCAGAAGTGCGAGTGGAGTCCCGGGTACACGCAGAGTCAACGCGTCAACGTGGCTTGAAACTGCATCACCCGATACGGCCAGCCCTGCGCGGTGTTCCACTGCGACACCAGCAGACCCACCCCGCCGGGGCGGTCCAGTTCCGACCCGGGCAGCAGATAGCCGCCGTAGAGCTGGGCGACCCGGCCGCGGGCGTGATCCTCGCTGTCCCAGCCGGTGCCGACGATCGGCAGCTGGATCGGGGCGTCGCGCACCTCGGTGGTGGGGGAGTCCAGCACCCGGTAACCCAACGCGTAGCGCGACGCCAGGAAGCCGCCGAGAACCCAGCCGCCGCCGGCCAACCGCCGCAGCGTCAGCTCCCCCCAGGTTTCGCCGTCCGGGGTGATCGGGACCGGGTCGTCGCCCCAGCGCCACCGGCCGGTGGCGCCGCGACCACGCGCCGCATACTTCGACGGGTCAGCGAGGTCTTTGGGCCGCACCCGGTACAAGACGATGCCCTTATCCCGCTGAAAACCGGTCGAGACCACGTACACCCAGCCGTCGTCGGGGTCGTAGTCCCAGGACCAGCACTGCGCGTGCCCGCGGTGCCGCCGCCCCGGGAACTTCACGCCCAGCGGCCGCCAGGTGATGCCGCTGTCGTCGGAGCGCCAGATCTCGGTCCACACCACGTTGCCGAATCCCCGGTTGACGATCGCGTGCAGGTACAGCGCATCATCCACCCGCAACAGGTCCGACGGAATCACCGTGCTGATGCCCCGCCGGGAGCGCACGGCGTCGACGCCGGGGGCGATGTTGCGGTGCTCGTAGTGCCACAACTGGTGGGCGTAGTCGGGGTCGGGGCCGCCGGCCCGCCGGTAGCGGATCCGGTGTCCGGCGTCGCCGGTGCCGATCAGCACCACCGGCGACCGCCAGTCCCCCTGCCCAACGTGGCTGCCGGAGAAGGTGTCGCCGAACACCGACACCAGCGTGCCGTTGGGGGCGAGCACCGACGCGCCCAGGTCGGTGCAGGTCACCCCCCAGCGGTCGGTGATGCCCGGGCCGGTGATGTCGGCCAGCTTGCCGACTTCCGGGGAGCGTCCGGTGCCGCTCACCGCGACCACGGGGTCACCGGTCGGGGCCGGTGCTCCCCGTCGACGATGGTGTCCACCCGCTCGTCGAAGAAGGCGACCCGGTCCCGCACCGGCTCGGCCTCCCGCAGCGGGTGCGGGTAGGACCAGGCCAGATCCGGCGGCCCGCCGGGCACCGCGAAGTAGGCGGCTCGACCCTTGTACGCGCAGTAGGTGACGGTGTCGCTGGGCTGCAGATCGACGGCGATGTCGGCGCGCGGCAAGTAGAACCGCACCGGCAGCCCCGTCTCAAACAGCAGCAGCGGCCGCGATGACTCGGCCAGCACCCGACCGTCCAGCTCCACCCGGACCCGTCGACTGCTGGCCAGGATGTCGATCCGGTGGTACGGATCGTGCGGGTGCGCCACGACGGGCTCGTCTTCTTCGCGCCACTCGAACGCGCCGAACTCGAGGATGACGTGGTCGGCCAGGTCCGGGTCGTTGGGCCGGAACGCCGCCGCTACGCGCCGCGCCTCGCCGGCGATCACGTCGAACCCGGACCCGGCGCAGCTGTGCGACGGGGCGGCGTCGCCCGCCGCGGGTTCCAGCCGCGCCGCGACATCCGCCACCGGGACCGCGTAGCCGGGCACCACCCGGCCCGGCTCCCAGACCAGCCGGCCGTCGGTGGTGTCGGCCACCGGCTCTCCGGCCAGGTAAGCCCGCAGGCGTTTGTCGGTGCGCTCGTAGCGCAGCGATCCGAGTACGTCGCCGAGCAGATCCCGCATCCTGGTGCCCATCGCCCCATCATCGCCGCTGCGGCTGCGCGGAGAACCTGGAAACGCTTTACAGGCTGCTGCGCCAGCCGGCGACGCCGATGGCGATCATCCGCAGCTGTTTGATCGCGGTGCGTTTGATGTCGGCCAGCGCCTCGGCGCTCTGGGAATCCTCGATCGCCTCGGCGGTGACGATCATCGAGTTGACGAACAGGGTGGCCAACACGTTGAGGTCTTCGGTGCTCCAGGCGTTCAGGCCCGGGAAGCGGGCCAGGTCGGTGGCGAGCTCGGAGGTGATGAGCCGGATTTCGGTGCGGATGGCATAGCGCAGCACGGTCACGCCGCTGGAGCGTTCCCGGCCGATGAACCGCCAATGCTCCCGCTGCTGATCGACGCTGGCCACCAGGATGTCCACCGACGACTCGATCACCCGATTCGGGTCCAGCCGGCCGGCGCGGGCTTCGCGCAGCATGTCGCGCAGCGCGCGGAACGATTCGTCGATGAGCGCCAGGCCCAGGGCCTCCATCGATTCGAAATGGCGGTAAAACGCGGCCGGCACGATGCCGACCTCGCGGGTGACCTCCCGCAAGCTCAGCCCGGAAAAGCTGCGGTCGTCGAGCAGTTTGAGGGCCGCGGCGATGATCGCGCGCCGGGTGGCCTCCTTGCGTTCCTCCCGCGTTTGGGTCTCCCGCGGGCGGCTCCGGCTGGATCGGTGGGGCCGTGAACTAGGAGTACGACTGTTCACTATGTGAACCCTACCACAGAGCTGGAGAAACACTTGACGGCCTGCGGGTTACCGTCTCACAGTGTACACATGTTCACTCAAATTTTGACTCGTTCCGTGGGCCAGCGGGTGCTGGGGTCCGGGCTGGTCAACCTGCTCACCGGGCCGCATGGCGTCGACCGTTACACCGAACTGGTGGACCCGACGCTGGTGTCGGGTGAGGCGCGCGCCAAGGTCGTCGCCGTGCGCCGGGCCACCCCGCGCAGTGTCACCCTCACGCTGGCGCCCAACGCCGCGTTCACCGCCCGCAACAGCCTGCGGGGCCGGCCAGCACGTCCAACCTCACTGCGAGATCGACGCCGACGGCACACCCGGTGCTACTCGCCGGCCAACGCCGAAGGCGCCGACTACCTGGAGCTGACCGTCGGCCGGCACGAGGGCGGGCTGGTGTCGAACTACCTGTACCGGCGCGCCGAAGTCGGGATGGTGGTTGGCCTCGACGCCGTCGCCGGGGACTTTGTGCTGCCCGCGCAGCGGCCGCGGCGCATCCTGTTCGTCGCCGGCGGCAGCGGCATCACCCCGATCATGGCGATGCTGCGCACCCTGCGCGACCACCGCCACGACGGCGAGCTGGCGGTCATCCACTACGCCCGCAGCAAGGCCGAGGCCTGCTATCACGACGAACTGGCGGCGCTGCCCGGGGTGCGGGTGCTGCACGGATACACCCGTTCACTGGGCGACACCGACCTGACCGGTCATTTCGACGCGACCCACCTGTCCGCGGCGTTGCCCGACCCCGACGCCGTCTACGTGTGCGGCCCGCCGGCGCTGGCCGACGCGGTACGGCAACACTGCGGCAACGTCAGCGCGGAGTCGTTCGTGCCGCCGGTGTTCGACGTGCCCGCCGAACCGTCGGGCGGTCGGGTCAGCTTCGCCGACAGCGGCGTCGAGGTCACCGACGACGGCCGGTCGCTGCTGGAGCAGGCCGAGGCCGCCGGGCTCAACCCGCAAAGCGGATGCCGGATGGGTATCTGCCACACCTGTACCCGCCGCAAGACCTGCGGTGTGGTGATGAACCTGACCACCGGTGGGGTGTCGACCGCCGACGAGGAAGACGTGCAGATCTGCGTGTCGGTCCCGGTCGGCGACGTCGAACTCGCCCTGTGAATCGGCGCGTCGCCGCTTCACCCAACCTCGTAAGGGAGCACCCATGACACAGCAGAAGATCACCCTGACCCCCGAGCAGCTCGACGAGTTCGGCCGCGAACTCGACGCCATCAAGCAGCGCGTGTTCGACGACCTCGGCCAGCGCGACGCGGAGTACATCCGCCGCGTCATCAAGGCGCAACGCGCCCTGGAGGTCGGTGGCCGCGCCCTGCTGTTCTTGCCGCCGGCCTGGCCGGTCGGCACCGTCATGCTCGGGCTGTCGAAAATCATCGACAACATGGAGATCGGCCACAACGTCATGCACGGCCAGTACGACTGGATGCGCGACCCGGCGTTGTCCGGCCGCAACTTTGAGTGGGACACCGCCTGCCCGGCCGACCAGTGGCGGCACTCGCACAACTACATGCACCACACCTACACCAACATCGTCGGGATGGACCGCGACATCGGCTACGGCATCCTGCGGATGAGCGAGGACCAGCCGTGGGAGCCCTACTTCCTGGGCAACCCGCTGTACGCGTTCCTGCTGATGGTGCTGTTCCAGTACGGGGTGGCGGTGCACGAGCTGGAGGCCGAACGCCTGCGCGCCGGCGAGATCCGCCTGGCCGACAAGCGCGAGATGCTGGCCGAGACCTGGCGCAAGACCCGTCAGCAGACGTTGAAGGACTATGTCGCGTTCCCGTTGCTGGCCGGGCCGTTCGCGCCGTTGGTGTTCGCCGGCAACCTGACCGCCAACCTGATGCGCAACGTGTGGGCGTTCACGATCATCTTCTGCGGCCACTTCCCGGACGGCACCCAGGAATTCACCGCCGAGGAAACCCGCAACGAGACCCGCGGCCAGTGGTACTTCCGGCAGATCCTGGGTTCGGCGAACCTGACCGGCGGCAAGCTGTTTCACCTGCTGTCCGGCAACCTGTCGCACCAGATCGAGCACCACCTGTTCCCGGACATGCCGGCGCACCGTTACCCGGAGATCGCCGCCGAGGTGCGCGAGATCTGCGGCCGCTACGGCATCCCGTACAACGCCGGCCCGCTGTACAAGCAGTTCGCCACCGTGGTGCGCAAGATCGTGAAGCTGGCGTTGCCGTCGAGCAAGCCGGCGGCGAGCAAACCCAGCCCGCAGCCGGTCGCTGCCTGAGTCTCCCGAGCGCTGGAGCGCTGGAGCGGCGGACTACGGGCGCCCTAGGGCTGGACCAGGATGCGGATGGGGTTGCCCTCGCCGCGCGCCAGCTTGTCGATCCCGAGCCGGATGTCCTCGAGCGCAATGACCTCACTGATCGACCGGGACAGGTCCAGCCGCCCGTAGGACACCAGCCGGGCCAGGGTCTCGATGTCGACGTTCTGGTAGCCGAGGTGCCCCAGCACCTGCTTGCGGGTCAGCCCGAACATCGAGGTGGGCCCGATGGTCGGGGACTGCGCACTCATCCCGACACCCACCAGCCGGCCACCGTTGGCGACACAGTCCAGGGCCTGCTCGAAGGTCGCCTTCAAACCGACCGCGTCGAACGCCACGTCCAGTTTCCGGCCCCCGGTGACCTCGGCGATCTTGTCCTTGAGGTGCTCGTCGCGGGAGTCGAAGGCGTAGTCGGCACCGAGCTCGCGGGCACGGTCGAGCACGGCCGGGTTGATATCGACGACGACCACCGGGGCGGCGCCCACCAGCCGGGCCAGTTGCAGGATGTGGGTGCCCACTCCGCCGGCGCCCCAGACCCCGACCGATTCGCCGACGGCGACCCTGCCGGTGCGCACCACGGCCCCGAACGGCGTCGAGACCGCGTCGGCCAGGATCGCGGCCTGCTCCAGTGGGACGTTGTCGGGCACTCGGGTCAGGCCGGCGGCCTGCGCGAGGGTGTAGTCGGCCCACGCACCGTCGTAGGCGAACGCCATCAACTGGACCTGCAGGCAGTTCACCACGTCGCCGCGGCGACAGTTCGGGCATTGCTGGCACGGGCGACCCGCGGCCACCACCACCCGGTCGCCTTCGGCCCAGCCGGTCACCCCGGGGCCGAGCTTGGCGATGGTGCCGGAGGCCTCATGGCCCTGGGTCACCACCGGGGCCTGCGCGGGAAACGTGCCGTTGATCAGGCTCAGGTCCGAATGGCAGATCCCGCAGAACGCGACCTTGACCAGCACCTCGCCCGGCCCCGGCTCGGGCACCGGAACATCCTCCAGCGCAACGGTTTTAGTGTCGGCATAGAAGCGTTCCGCGCGCATGGTGGCGGCCACGGCGGCCGTCACTCGACGCCGATGGTCACTTCGGTGGACTTGATGAACACCGTCGCGGGCTGGCCGGCCTTGAGGCCGAGGTTCAGCGCGGCGTCCTTGGTGACCGACGACGTGATCACCTGCTCGCCGCCGTCGAGGCGCACCTTGACGATCGCCATCACAGTGCCGACGTCGACCTCGGTGATGGTTCCGGTGAGCTGATTTCGAGTCGATAGCCGCATGCCAGCCTCCACGTCGTCGGCGGTTTGCGATGAGCGTAGTTCAGCGTCGCCCGCCCAGCAGCGCGATCGAGGCATCCACGGCGGGGTCGACGATTTCGCGGACATTCTTGCCGTCTTCGACCGCGAGTGCGGTCAGTTCCCGCAGCCCGCCCAGCAGGATCACCGCCAGCGCGGGCGTCAGCGGCGGCACCTGGGCGCGCTGGAAGCCCGGGCTGCCGCTGAGCTCGACCAGCAGCGTGGTCAACAGCTGCAAACCCTGGCGCTGCACCGGACGCCCGGCGGCACCCAGGGAGGGCAGCTCGCGGATCCAACTCAGCGTGATGGCCGGGCGGGACTCGATATTGGCGACGTAGGCCCGCACCGCCTGACGGATCTGGTCCCGCCAGTCGGCGTCGGGGTCGACGCTGGCCTGGATGTCGTCGCGCAGCTTGTCGTTGTTGTCCCGCAGCAGCTCGAGGAAGCACTCCTCCTTGCCGCTGAACTGGTCGTAGAACGTGCGTTTGGAGGTGCGCGCCGCGCGCACGATGTCGGCGACGGTGGTGGCGCGGTACCCGCGCTCGGCGATGGAGGCGGCCAGGCCGTCGAGCAGCCGGCGCCGAAACGGGTCGCACCGGTCAGCGCCCCGTCATCGACCGCTGCCGTCATCGGCGCCACTCCTCCTCATCGCTACGCTCTGCATCGTCGTCGGCGCGTGTCATCGGCGCCACTCCTCCCGAGCCAAAACCCTTGCCAGGGATTGGTACCACAGAGTACCGTACCGATTAGGCCACGTGGTACGTCGCGGTACCACGACTTTGTTGGGAGTGTCACCGCCATGAGCGAAGCAGTCACCGTCGACAGCCACACCGCCACGACGCCGGCGCTTAACGTGCCGCCGGGACCGCGAATTCCCAAGGCGCTGCAGGGCATCGCGTTCTCGCTGGCCCGACGGTGGGCGGTGGAGCGGCTGGCGCGCCGGTACGGCAGTGCCGCCACCCTCAACGTGCCGCTGTTTGGCCGCATCGTGGTCATCAGCGATCCGCAGCTGGCCAAACAGATCTTCACCTCCAGCCCCGAGGTGCTCGGCAATATTCAGCCCAACCTGAGCCGGCTGTTGGGGCCGGGCTCGGTGTTCGCGCTCGACGGCGACGAGCACCGTCGGCGGCGCCGCCTGCTCGCGCCGCCCTTCCACGGCAAGAGCGTCAAGAACTACGAGGCGATCATCGAGGAGGAGACCCTGCGCGAGACCGCCGGTTGGCCCGAGGGCCGGGAGTTCGAGACGTTGCCGGCGATGATGCGCATCACCCTCAACGTGATCCTGCGGGCGGTGTTCGGCGCCGAGGGGGCCGACCTCGACGAGTTGCGCCAGATCATCCCACCCTGGGTGACACTGGGTTCGCGGCTGGCGGTCCTGCCGATGCCGACCCGCCGCTACGGCCGCTATTCGCCGTGGGCCCGGCTGGCCGAGTGGCGGCGTCGCTACGAAATCACCGTCGACCGGCTGATCGAGGTGGTGCGGGCGGATCCGAACTTTGAGCAGCGCACCGACGTGCTGTCCCTGTTGCTGCGCAGCAGCTATGAGGACGGTTCGGCGATGTCGCGCAAGGATATCGGTGACGAGCTGCTCACCTTCTTGGCCGCCGGTCACGAAACCACCGCGTCCACCCTGGGTTGGGCATTTGAGCGGCTGCGCCGGCATCCGGCGGTGCTGGCGGCGCTGGTGGAGGAGGCCGACGCCGGCGGCAACGAGCTGCGCCAGGCGACGATCTGGGAGGTGCAGCGCAACCGGACCGTCATCGACTTCGCCGGTCGGCGGGTCAATGCGCCGGTGTTCGAACTCGGCGAGTGGGTGCTGCCGCGGGGTTGTTCGCTGTTCGTCGCCATCTCGCCCATGCACGCCAACGCCGACGCCTTCCCCGATCCGGAGCGGTTCGATCCGCAGCGTTTCGTGGACGCCAAGCCGTCGACCTTTGCCTGGATTCCGTTCGGTGGCGGAACCCGGCGCTGCCCGGGTGCGGCGTTCGCCAACGTGGAAATGGATGTGGTGTTGCGAACGGTGTTGCGGCACTTCACCATCGAGACCACGTCGGCGCCTGGGGAGAAGTGGCATTCCCGCGGGGTGGCGTTCACCCCGAAAGACGGCGGGCGGATCGTCGTACACCGGCGTCGGTGAGCCCACCGAATTCCCAACCGACCGGTTGATTAGGATCGGCCGTCATGTTGCGTCCTGAAAGTTGGACTGGACTAGCGGGTGGGAGTCCCGTCCCGGTAGGCACCGGAGCGCCGGGTAGCAGGCCCCGGTTCGTCGCGGAGACGTGGCGGGCTGAGCGGGGTGTCGAGAGCCTCTTCGGAGGGAGCAAGTGTGCGGGCCGTAGCGTTAAGCGAACTCTGCAGCCTCGTCAGATTCACAACGGAGGAGCCGAGCCGCTCATGTCACGGCGAAGGCCATGTCCGGGGAGCCCTGG
>PPEA01000560.1 GCA_002967005.1 Mycobacterium talmoniae | reverse complement strand
CGGCTGCGTAACCATGTCAAGAAGATCATCGGTAAGCCGTGTGCGGGAAAACCGCACGCACGGATTGAAAGGGGGAAGGGGAAACGGGCTCCTCACCGAGCACCGCGCCCCGGACTACCAATGACCAGTGACGCCAGCCAACTCGTCGAGATGATGAACCAGGGAATGGGGTCCACCATCCCGACCGCGCACCAGATGGGCATCCGCATCGTGGAGGCCGGTCGCGGGTACGCCGCCGCCACCGCACCCGTCGAGGGCAACGGCAACCACTTCGGCGTCATCTACGCCGGCGTGCAGTTCACCGTCGCCGAAATCCTCGGCGGCGTCATCGCGTTGAGCACCTTCGATGCCGCCAAATACTTCCCGCTGGTCAAGAACGTCGACATCGCGTTCGTGGGGATGGCGAAATCGGCGCTGCGCGCCGAGGCCCGCCTCGACGAGGAGACCATCGCCCGGGTCGAGGCCGAGGCCGCCGAGCGCGGCAAGGCCGACTTCACTCTGGAGGCGGTGGTGACCGACGCCGACGGCCAGACCGTCGCCACCACCCGCGGGCTCTACCAGCTCCGCGCGCACGGCCGCTAGCGGTCCCTTCTCGCCGAACGTGCACTCAGCGCGAAAAATCGGGCTCAATCTCGGTCTCAGTGCACGTTCGGCGGATTGAGGCCAGCCCGAACTAGTTGGCGTCGGCCCGGCGCGGCAGCTTCCAGCCCGGTCGGACGAAGTGGCAGGTGTAGCCGCCGGGGTAGTGCTGCAGGTAGTCCTGGTGCTCGGGCTCGGCCTCCCAGAAGTCGCCGGCCGGGCTGACCTCGGTCACCACCTTGCCCGGCCACAGCCCGGAGGCCTCGACGTCGGCGATGGTGTCCAACGCGATCCGCTTCTGCTCGTCGTCGCGGTAGAAGATGGCCGAGCGATAGCTGGTCCCGACGTCGTTGCCCTGCCGGTTCTTGGTGGTCGGGTCGTGGATCTGGAAGAAGAACTCCAGCAGCGTGCGGTAGTCGGTGCGGGCCGGGTCGAAGGTGATCTCGACGGCTTCGGCGTGGCCGGGGTGGTTGCGGTAGGTGGCGTGGGCGTTCTCGCCGCCGGTGTAGCCGACCCGGGTCGCGACGACGCCGGGCTGCTTGCGGATCAGTTCCTGCATACCCCAGAAGCAGCCGCCCGCCAGGATCGCCGTGTCGTAGGTCGTCATGCTCGTCCCTCCTTGCCAAGTGGGCATCGCCTCGATTATCCCCGTGCCCGGGCCGGGCATCGATCCGCGGAATCCCTCGACAAACTCCGGTAGAACGTGTTCTAGTTCTTCCGTGGCGACCCCGCTGTTTACCCGTGACGAGCTGGCCGCGGCGTTCGAGACGTTCGAGCAGACCGTGGCCCGCGCCGCCGAAACCAAGGACTGGGACGCTGGGTGCAGCACTACACCCCGGACGTCGAATACATCGAGCACGCCGCGGGCACCATGCACGGCCGCGACGAAGTGCGGGCCTGGATCCGCACCACGATGACGACGTTTCCGGGCAGCCACATGGTGGCGTTCCCGTCGCTGTGGTCGGTGATCGACGAGGCCACCGGGCGGATCATCTGCGAGCTGGACAACCCGATGGCCGACCCCGGGGACGGCACCGTCATCAGCGCGACGAACATCTCGATCATCACCTACGCCGGTGACGGGCTGTGGCGCCGCCAAGAAGACATCTACAACCCGCTGCGGTTCGCCCGGGCGGCGATGAAGTGGTGCACCAAGGCGCAGGCGCTCGGCACGCTGGACGACGAGGCGGCCGGCTGGATGCGCAAGTTCGGAGGACAGCGATGACCCCACGGCCCAAGCTGGTGATCGGCGCCAACGGATTCCTCGGCTCGCACGTCACCCGGCAACTGGTCGCCGACGGCGCGCAGGTGCGGGCGATGGTGCGGCCCACCGCCAACACCCGCAGCATCGACGACCTGGACGTCACCCGGTTTCACGGCGACGTCTTCGACACCGACACCCTGCGTGCGGCGATGGACGGCTGCGACGACGTCTACTACTGCGTGGTCGACACCCGGGCCTGGCTGCGGGATCCGGCGCCGCTGTTTCGCACCAACGTGGACGGCTGCGCCATGTGCTCGACGTCGCGAAGGACGCCGACCTGCACCGGTTCGTGTTCACCAGCAGCTACGCGACGGTGGGCCGGCGCCGCGGCCGCGTCGCCACCGAGGACGACATCATCAACCCGCGCGGCCTGACCCCTTACGTGCAATCCCGGGTGCAGGCCGAGGAGCTGGTGCTGCGCTACGCCGCCGAGAAAGGGCTGCCCGCGGTCGCGCTGTGCGTGTCCACCACCTACGGCCGCGGAGACTGGGGCCGCACCCCGCACGGCGCGTTCATCGCCGGGGCGGTCTACGGCAAGCTGCCGTTCTCGATGGACGGCATCGAGCTGGAAGTCGTCGGTGTCGAGGATGCCGCCCGCGCGTTGATCCTGGCCGCCGAGCGCGGCCGCGTCGGGCAGCGCTACCTGATCTCGGAACGGATGATGCCGCTCAAACAGGTGGTGCAGATCGCCGCCGACGAGGCCGGGGTGCCGCCGCCGCAACGGTCCATCTCGGTGCCGGTGCTGTACGCCCTCGGCGCGCTGGGCAGCCTGCGGGCCCGGTTGACCGGCAAGGACGCCGAGCTCAGCGTGACCTCGGTGCGGATGATGCGCGCCGAAGCCCCCGTCGACCGCAGCAAAGCTGTCCGGGAGCTGGGCTGGCAGCCGCGGCCGGTGGAGGAAGCCATCCGCGAGGCCGCCCGGTTCTGGGCCGAGCTACGCAACGCCAAGGGCAAGAGCACCACCGCGGGCTGAACACCACACCGACCGTCGTTCAACACCGCGCCTCGCGCGGCCTCCACGACTAGCCTCGGGCGGCGTGACCACCGAACGAGTGCCCGTCGATCTCAGCGGCGCGCCGCAGACCATGTTGGCGACGTTCTACGCCAAGGCATTGGACGCCGACTTCGCCAACCCGATCCTGGGCGACCGGTACGCGAAAGAGATCGTCGACCGCATCGACTACGACTGGAAGAAAACGACGATCACCGCGCGCCGGGCGCCGTCGGTGACCACCCGCACGGCGCACTTCGACATCTGGACCCGCCAGTTTCTGGCCGCCCACCCGCAGGCCGTGGTGCTGCATGTGGGTTGCGGGCTGGACAGCCGGTTTTTCCGGGTGCAGCCCGGGCCCGGCGTGCAGTGGTACGACGTCGACTATCCCGAGGTCGTCGCGCTGCGCAGCCAGCTGTACCCGAGCGCCGACCACTACCGGGTGATCGCGGCCTCGGTCACCGACCCGGGCTGGCTGGCCGACATCCCCGCCGATCGGCCGACCCTACTGATCGGCGAGGGGCTGACCATGTATCTGACCGAGCGGGACGGTGTTGCGCTGCTGCGCCGGGTGGTCGACCGGTTCGGCTCCGGGGAGCTGCAGTTCGACGTGTTCAACTGGCTCGGGGTCAAATCGCAGTGGCTCAACACCGTGGTGCGCCGCTCCGGGTCGACGCTGCGCTGGGCGGTCAACGGGCCCGACGACATTCTCGCGGCGGTGCCCGGGGTGCGGCTGTTGGCCTGGGAGCGGTGGTTCGAGTCGGTCACGTTCGCCCGGCTGCCCCGGTCGTCGCGGGCGCTGGGCAAGGTGATGGCGCTGGTTCCGGCGGCGGCCAATATGTCGCAGTACCACCGGTACGCGTTCTGAGGTTCGGGAATCTTCTCCGGCGACCGGTGTTGGACCTGCTATTCGCATGTGAGGAGAGGTCACCATGAGCCACCGTCCCGTCCTGGAACCGACCGCCGGGCACCCGATCACCATCGAGCCGACCGAAGGCCGGGTGCGGGTCCGCATCAACGGAGAAGTCGTCGCGGACACCCGCGCGGCGCTGGGGCTGCGCGAGGCCACTATTCCTGTGGTGCAATACATTCCGTTCGACGACGTCGTGCAGGAGCGGCTGACCCGCACCGACACCACCACCTACTGCCCGTTCAAGGGCGACGCCAGCTACTACAGCGTGACGACCGCCGCGGGGGACACGGTCGACGACGCGGTCTGGACCTACGAGCAGCCCTACCCGGCGGTGGCGGCGATCGCCGGTCACGTCGCCTTCTACCCCGACAAGGCCGACATCGACGTGCAGCCCGATTAGCCGAAGAGCTGCGCGGCCAACGCGGTGTCGCTGTACTCGCGCACCGAGGTGATCAACCCGTCGCGGGTCTCCACGATGAACACAAACGGGCTGTCGTAGCGCACCCCGGCGGCGGTGACGCCGTCGGCCTGTGCCTCGATCACCACGCTGTGGCCGTCGTTGACGCACCGAATGAGGTCAAGGCTGATCGGTAGGGCGCGGTTGCGTCGCTCGACGTCGCGCCGCAGTGCCGCCTTGTCCACCGCTTGCCGGGTGACGATGCTCCAATAGGTGAAGTCGTCGCTGAGCAGGGCGAAGCATTCGTCGAGGTCGGCGCCGTCGGAGAAGCACTGCAAAAACATCCACGCCAGTTCGGCCTGCGGGTCGTCGAACGGTGTGGTCACGCTCGCCATCCTGTCCGGAACCCGGCCGAGGGTCAATCATGCGGTGGTACCTATTGATCGTGGGTCTGATGAAGCGCGAGCGCACGGTCACGTTCCCGGGCCCGGTCAGCCCCGAGCTCACCCTCGCGCCGCTGCGCCGCGGCCCGCTCGACCCGTGCTTTCAGGTGCACGACCGCACCATCTGGCGGACCAGCCTGGTGGCCACCGGGCCGGTCACCGCGCGCATCGCCCGGTCG
>PPEA01000056.1 GCA_002967005.1 Mycobacterium talmoniae | reverse complement strand
GACGGTCTGGCCGGCGGATCCAACGCTGAGCCGGGCGGCGCGGACCGCCGGGGGGGCCGTCGCCGAACCGGACCTCCAGGTTGTCCACGGTCAGCAGCGCGGTCATGCGCGCCACGCCCGCGACGCCGGGTCCAGGGCGTCGCGCAGCGCGTCGCCCATCATCATGAAGGCCAGCACGGTGACCGCCAGCGCGCCGGCCGGGTAGAACAGCACCGTCGACCCCGACCGTAATCGGCTCTGCGCCAGGTTGATATCGCCGCCCCAGGACACCACCGACGGCGGCAGCCCCACCCCCAGGTAGGACAGCGTCGCCTCGGTGACGATAAACAATCCGAGCGCGATGCTGGCGACGGCGATCACCGGGCCGATCGCGTTGGGCACCACGTGCCGGGTCAGGGTGTGGAATCGCCCCAGCCCCAACGCCTCGGCGGCCAGCACATAGTCACTGGACCGCACCTCAAGCACCGCGCCGCGGGTGATCCGGGCCAGCTGCGGCCAGCCGAATAAGGCCAGGATGGCGATCACCGTCCACACCGTGCGGTGCGCCATGACCTGCATCAGCACAATGGCCGCCAACAACAGGGGGATGCCGAAGAACACGTCGGCGACCCGGGACACCGCCGTGTCGATCCAGCCGCCGTAGAAGCCGGCCAGCGCCCCCAGCGCGCCGCCGACAAGCAACACCGCCACGGTGGCGCCCACGCCCACGGTGATCGACGCCCGCGCGCCGTAGACGGTGCGGGCGTAGATGTCGTGGCCCTGCAGGTCGGTGCCGAACCAGTGCGCCGCCGACGGTCCGAGCATGCTCTGGTCGGGATCGGCGTAGCCGGGGTCGATCCCGGTGAACAGGCCCGGCACCAGCGCGGCGGTGACCACCAGCAGGATCAGCAGCCCGGCGACCACGAACTTGGGTCGCCGGCGCAGGCCGCGCCAGGTGTCCCGCCAAAAACCGGTGTGCGCCCGCTCAGCCATAACGGATCCGGGGGTCCAGGGCCGCGTACAGCAGGTCCACCATCAGGTTGGCGAGCAGATACACCAGCACCAGCACCGTCACGATCGCCACCACCGTCGGCGCCTCCTGCCGGATGACCGCCTGGTACAGGGCGCCGCCGACGCCGTGGATGTTGAAGATGCCCTCGGTGACCACCGCGCCGCCCAGCAGTGCGCCGAGGTCGGCGCCCAAAAACGTCACCACCGGGATCAGCGAGTTGCGCAGGATGTGCACGACGACCACCCGCGGCCGGGACAACCCGGCGGCGGTGGCGGTGCGCACATAGTCGGCGTGGGCGTTGGCGGCCACCGCCGACCGGGTCAGCCGCACCACGTAGGCGAACGACACCGCGCCGAGCACGAAACCCGGTAGCAGCAGGCGGCGCAACGTGGGCTGGTCACCGACCGTGGCCGGGGCGAGCCCGAGCTTGACCCCGAACACGAACTGGGCGATGAAGCCGAGCACGAAGATCGGCACGGCGATGAGGACCAGGCTGGTCAGCAGCACGCTGGCATCGAAGATGCCGCCGCGGCGCAGCCCGGCGATCACGCCCAGCCCGACGCCGAGGACCGCCTCCACGGTCAGCGCGACCAGGGCCAACCGGATCGTCACCGGAAACGCTTGCGCCAGCACCTCGCTGATCGGCAGACCGGAAAACGACTGGCCGAGGTCACCCCGGGTCAGGCCCTGCAGATACTTCAGGTACTGCAGCCAGAACGGGTCGTCGAGGTGATACTGGGCCCGCAGCTGGGCGGCGACCGCCGGGCTGACCGCCCGGTCCCCGCCCAGCGCGGCGATCGGGTCGCCGGGCAGCAGAAACACCAAACCGTAGATCAGCAGCGTCGCCCCGAAGAACACCGGGATCATCACCAGCAGCCGCCGGCCGAGGTAGCCGATCACCTCAGCCGTCCTTGACGATGCGCTCGTAGTCGGGCATGCCGTTCCAGGCGATCGTGACGTCGTGCACCGCCGTCGAGTGCCCGGCCGCGTTGGCGTAGTCCCACAGCGCGACAATGGGCATGTCATGCAACAGGATTCGCTGCGCGGAGTTGGTCAGCGCGTGCGCCTGGTCCAGGGTGGGCGCGGCCAGCGCGGTCTGCAGCGCCGCGTCGAACCGCGGATTCGAGTAGCCGATGTCGTTGGCGCCGGCACCGGTGACGAACAGCGGTTCGAGGAATTCCAGCAGCGAGGGATAGTCGCCCTGCCAGCCGGCGCGAAACGCGGTGCCGATGGTGTGCTCGCTGATCTGGGTGCGAAACCCCGCGAAGGTGGGTTGCGGCGCCCCGGCGGCGTCGATACCGAGGGTGTTTTTGATGCTGTTGGCCACCGCGTCCACCCATTCCTGATGCCCGCCGTCGGCGTTGTAGGCGATCAGGTACCGGCCGGACCACGGGGCGATGGTGTCGGCCTGCGCCCACAGTCGTCGGGCGCGTTGCGGGTCGTAGGCCAGGGCGTCGTTTCCGGGCAGGTTCGGGTCGAAGCCGGGCAACGATCGGGCGGTGAAGTCGCGCGCCGGGACCCGGGTGTCGGCGAAAATCCGGCGGCAGATCTGCGGCCGGTTGATCGCCGCCGACAGCGCCAGCCGACGCAGCCGGCCTTCCTCGCCGCCGAAATGCGGCAGCCGCAGCGGCGTGTCCAGGGTCTGGTTGATCGCCACCGGTCCGGTGATCGCGCGGTCGCCGAGTTCGCGACGGTAGGTCGGTAGCGCGCTGGGCGGCACGGTGTCGAGCACATCGAGGTTGCCGGCCAACAGGTCGGCGTAGGCGGTCTCCAGGTTGGCGTACAGAATGAACCGCAGCCCGCGGTTGTGGGCGACCCGGTTGCCGTGGTAGCCGGGGTTGGGCACCAGGTCGATTTTGACGTTGTGCTGCCAGGGGTGCGGTTGCGCGTCGTCCATCCGGTAGGGCCCGTTGCCGATCGGGCGGCGACCGAACGCGGCCATGTCGTCAAACGCGGCCCGCGGCAACGGGAAGAACGGCGTGGATCCCAGCCGCAGGGTGAAGTCGATGGTCGGGGCCTTGAGCCGCACCGTGAATTCGGTGTCGCTGACCACGTGCAGCCCCGACATCGTCTGCGCGGTCGGGGTCGGCGCGGCCAGCTGGTCGTAGCCGTCGATCGGGCTGAAGGAGCTCTGCTGCAGCTGGGCGTGGGTGGTCAGGGCGCCGTAGTTCCACGCGTCGACGAACGAGTGGGCCGTCACCGGCGACCCGTCGGTGAACGTCCAGCCGGGTTTGATGGTGATCCGGTAGTTGACGTTGTCGCTGGTCTCGATGGCCCGCGCGACCTCCAGCGCCGGGGCGCCGGCCGCGTCGTAGGACACCAACCCGGCGAACAGCCGCTCCAGGATCCGCGCCCCGTTGGTCTCGTTGGTGTTGGTGGGAATCAACGGATTCTGCGGCTCGCCGGCGTTGACCACAACCAGGTCGGTGTCGGTGCCGCCATTGCCGCAACCGGCCAGCGCTGCGAGCACCAGCAATCCGGCGGCCAGGGCCGCCGCGGCACGCTTCGCACGCATGCCAGCGACAGTAAGGGGTGCCGCGGTGGGCGTCGGGGGCGGCCGGCGACGACACGCCGTCGACGTTCGGCCGCGGTGATTAGGCTCGTGGCGTGACCGAGACGCATCCCGACGCGCCGTCGTCGTACCCGCCGCCCGCAGCGTTCGCCGCGCAGACCAACGCGGGTCCCGAGCTGTACCGGGCCGCCGAGCAGGACCGCCTGGCGTTTTGGGCCGATCAGGCCCGTCGGCTGTCCTGGGCGACGCCGTTCACCCAGGTGCTGGACTGGTCGGCGGCCCCGTTCGCGCGGTGGTTCGCCGACGGCACCCTCAACGTCGCCTACAACTGCGTGGACCGCCACGTCGAGGCCGGCCACGGCGACCGGGTGGCCATCCACTGGGAAGGCGAGCCGGTCGGGGATGCCCGCAGCCTGACCTACGCCGACCTGCAGGCCGAGGTGTCCCGGGCGGCCAACGCGTTGACCGAGTTGGGTGTGGTTGCCGGGGACCGGGTGGCGATCTACCTGCCGATGATCCCCGAGACCGTCATCGCGATGTTGGCCTGCGCGCGGCTGGGGGTGTTGCACAGTGTGGTGTTCGCCGGTTTCTCCGCGGCCGCGCTGCGGGCCCGGATCGACGATGCGCAGGCCAAGCTGGTGATCACCGCCGACGGGCAGTTCCGGCGCGGTGCCGCCGCCCCGCTGAAGGACGCCGCCGACGAGGCGGTGGCCGGCGCCGACACCGTGCAGCATGTGCTGGTGGTGCGCCGCACCGGCGGCGACGTGGCTGGACGGCCGGCCGCGACCTGTGGTGGCACGACGTGGTCGGCGCGGCGTCGCCGCGGCACACCCCGGCGGCGTTCGACGCCGAGCATCCGCTGTTTTTGCTGTACACCTCGGGCACCACCGGCAAGCCGAAGGGCATCGTGCACACTTCCGGCGGCTACCTGACCCAGGCCGCCTACACCCACCACTACATCTTCGACGTCAAAGCGGACAGCGACGTGTTCTGGTGCACCGCCGACGTCGGCTGGGTCACCGGGCACACCTACGCCGTCTACGGCCCGCTGGCCAACGGGGTCACCGAGGTCCTCTATGAGGGCACCCCGGATTTCCCAGACGGTCACCGCCATTTCGATATCATCGAAAAATACGGCGTGACAACGTATTACACCGCACCCACGTTGATCCGGACGTTCATGAAGTGGGGCCGGGAGATCCCGGACAAACACGACCTGTCCAGCCTGCGGTTGCTGGGGTCGGTCGGTGAGCCGATCAACCCCGAGGCGTGGCGGTGGTACCGCACCGTGATCGGTGCCGGCACGACGCCGGTGGTCGACACCTGGTGGCAGACCGAGACCGGCGCGACGATGATCTCGCCGCTGCCCGGGCTCACCGCCACCAAGCCGGGCGCGGCGATGACGCCGCTGCCGGGGATTTCGGCGCGCATCGTCGACGACGACGGCAACCGGCTGGCGCCGGGCGGCGACCACGGTGAGCAGCCCAGCGGGTATCTGGTGCTGGACGAACCGTGGCCGGCGATGGCGCGCGGCATCTGGGGCGACCCGCAGCGTTTCGTGGACACCTACTGGTCCCGGTTCGCCGCGCAGGGTTGGTATTTCGCCGGCGACGGCGCCCGCTACGACGCCGACGGCGACATCTGGGTGCTGGGCCGCATCGACGACGTGATGAACGTGTCCGGGCACCGGATCTCCACCGCGGAGGTGGAGTCGGCGCTGGTCGGCCATTCCGGGGTGGCCGAGGCGGCGGTGGTCGGTGCCGCCGACGAGCAGACCGGGCAGGGGATCTGCGCGTTCGTGGTGCTGGAGAGCTCCCACGCCGAGCGGGGCGAGCAGATGGTCGACGAACTGCGCGCCCAGGTGGCTCGGGAGATCTCACCGATCGCCAAGCCGCGCGAGATCCACGTGGTGCCCGAGCTGCCCAAGACCCGCAGCGGCAAGATCATGCGCCGGCTGCTGCGCGATGTGGCCGACGGCCGCGAGCTCGGGGATACCTCGACGCTGCTGGATCCCGGTGTGTTCGAGGCGATCCGGGCCGCCAAGTAGGGTTGCCGCCTTTGCCGCCCTGGCCGCCGAGTGTGCGGTGTCATACGCAAAGCGCGGGTGCAGGCGGATCAAACCGCACATTCGGTGCGCGGACGAGAGTCGGTGCGGGGCCGGGAAACCCTAGGCCGGGATGGGCACGAAGCCGGCGCCGGGCCGGTTTTTGCTGTTGACGTCGTCGATGACGGCGTTGATCGACATCACCACCGCCGGGGTGTGCAGCGGGATGTACTTGACCACGCAGGTCGGCAGCGCATCGCTGAACGCGCCGTGGATCATGCCGACCAGCATGTTGTTGACGGTGACCGGCCCCCCGGAGTCGCCGGGCTGGCCGCACACCTGCATGACGATCGTGCCCGGGTCTTGCCCGGGCCCCCAGGTGACGCCGCACGAGTTGCCGGTGGTGCGGCCCTGTTTGCAGGCCACCTGGCCGAACGCCGGATCCGGGCCGATGCCGTTGATCGCGAACCCGTCGAAGTTGGCCACCGGGTTCACCTTGGCCGGATCGAACCGGATCACCGCGTAGTCCAGGTTGTCGTTGCCGGCCACCATGGTGCCCACCGGGCCGTTGCCCTCGGCGCCCTCGGCGGCGACCGAAGCGCCGGGCCCACCGCAGTGCGCGGACGTGAAACCGATCAGGGCGCCGGTGTTGTCGTGGCCGATCGTGGTCAGCGTGCACAGCGTGTCGACGTCGACGACGATTCCGGCGCCACCGCCGAGCGCCACCTTGTTATCGGCGGCGCG
>PPEA01000559.1 GCA_002967005.1 Mycobacterium talmoniae | reverse complement strand
CGGTGGAGCGGCTGGTGTCCGCGGCCGGCCGGGCAGGCCGCGGGAGGCGTTGATGTCGTTGCCCGGCGTCGGGGTGTGGACGGCGGCCGAGACCGCGCAACGCGCGTTTGGCGACCCCGACGCGCTGTCGGTCGGCGACTACCACATCCCGAAAATGATCGGCTGGACGCTGCTGGGCCACCCGGTCGACGACGCGGGGATGGTCGAGTTGCTCGAACCGATGCGCCCGCACCGGCACCGGGTGGTGCGGCTGCTGCAAGCCAGCGGATTGGCGGTCGCCCGCCGCCGCGGCCCCGGCCTGCCGCTGCAGAACCTGCGCGCGCTGTAGCGGGGCGGCCCGGTCTCCCGGCGAGCAGACGCAAACGCCCCCTATTTCGGCCCGAAATGGGGCTTTGTGTCTGCTCGCCGCGCGCAGCCGGGAATAATCGGACTGCGGTCCGGTTATATCGGGTAACTCTGACTCAGGAGGTACCCATGCCCGCGGTTACCGCAGACACCTTGACGTTGCCCCGGCTCAGCCCGGCCGCGCCCGCCGACACCGAACGCCCGGTCCGCTCGATCACCACCGGTCCCCGCGGCTTTGAGGGCCTCGGATTTCCGGTGGTGCGCGCGTTCGCCGGGGCCCGGGCCGCCGACCTGGACCCGTTCGTGCACATGGACCAGATGGGCGAGGTCGAATACCAGCCCGGCCAGCCCCGCGGCACCGACTGGCATCCGCACCGCGGCTTCGAAACGGTCACCTACATGATCGACGGCCAATTCGCCCACCAGGATTCCCACGGCGGCGGCGGCCTGATCACCGACGGCGCCACCCAGTGGATGACGGCCGGCTCCGGGATCCTGCACATCGAGACCCCGCCGGCGGAGCTGGTGGAAAGCGGCGGCGTCTTCCACGGCATCCAGCTGTGGGTCAACCTGCCCAAGGCCGACAAGTTCGCCGCGCCGCGCTACCAGGCGATCGAGGGCAACGACGTGGCGTTGCTGGCCTCCGCCGACGGCGGGGCGCTGGTCCGCCTCATCGCCGGCGACCTCGACGGCGACCGCGGCCCCGGGTCCACCCACACCCCGATCACGGTGGCGCACGCCTCCATCCAGCGGCCCGGGGCGGGCCTGGACCTGCCGTGGGACCGCGCCTTCAACGCGCTGGTGTACGTGCTGTCCGGCAGTGGCCGGGTCGGGCCGGTCGCGCACCCAATCCGGCAGGGTCAACTCGCCGTGCTGGGCCCGGGTGACCGGATCAGCGTCGCCGCCGACCCGACCCAGGACGCGCACCGCCCCGCGCTGGAGGTGCTGCTGTTGGGGGGCCGCCCGATCCGGGAGCCGGTCTTCCACTACGGACCGTTCGTGATGACCACCAAGGCCGAGCTGATCCAGGCGCTGGAGGACTACCAGGCCGGGAAGTTCGGCACCATCCCGCCCGACGCGCTGATGCCGCACACCGGCGGCTAGCGGCCTGCCGGGTCACTCCGGCGGGATGGTGGCGAAGCTGCCGGTGTCGAGCGCGTGCAGCAGCTGCCCGGCGATCCAGGCCAACGCGTCGTTATCGCGCGGCAGGGTGGCCTGCTCGTAGCCGACCAGCAGGTAGACCGCCCAGGCCGCGAAGAGTTGGGCGGGGCGCGCCTGGTGCAGGATCTCGAAGGCCGACTCGTACATGATGTCGAAGCGCTGCCGGTCGACCTCCTCCTGGATCGCGCGGACCTGCGGATCGGTCGAACTCCACGACCGGATGGCCGCTTCGGCGCCGTGCGGCAGCCCCAACCCGATCTGAATCAAGGTGTCGATCCGGCGACGCGGATCGGGATCGGTGCGCACCTCTTCCACCAGCCGCAGGGTCAGCGCCTCCTGCCAGTGTTTGACCAACGCCCGGGTGTACGCCGACCAGTTGGCGAAGTAGTGGTAGAAGGAGCCGGTCGTCACGCCCAACCGGTTGCACACCTCGGCCAGCTTCAGCCCGCCGTAGCCCAGGTCGGACAGCACGTCGAGGCCGACCTCGAAGTAGGCTCCCGGGAGATCACGGTCGCCATGTTCGGAACTGTAATTCGCGGCGCGTCGGGCTCGGCACCGATCCCACCGATGACCCGCTCGCCCGCTCCGCCCGGTGCGGCGGTCGCTGTTCTACGGTGGGCAGATGAAAGTCAGTGTGAACCTGGATAAGTGCGTCGGCATCGGGATGTGTGAAGTTGCGGCGCCGAACGTGTTTGAGGTCGGCGACGACGGTCAGTCGCACGTGCTGGTCGACGAGATCGCCGAGGCCGACGTTGCCGGCGTCAAGCAGGCGGTCGCCAATTGCCCCACGGAAGCGTTGACGATCCAGGACTGATCCCCAGTCTGGGGATTAGCTGAGCCGCCGGGGCCACGGCGTGATCTATGGCACAATTTAGCGGTGCGGTATACCGCGAGCCGGGGGCCGGGACGCCCCCCCGCAGCGAAGGCGGCGGAGACGCGGAAACGCATTGTGCGTGTGGCCCGCGAGGTTTTCAGCGAACTCGGTTACGACGCGGCCACTTTCCAGGCGATCGCCCTGCGCGCCGATTTGACCCGCCCGGCGATCAACCACTACTTCCCCAGTAAACGTGTGCTGTACCGGGAAGTGGTGGAGCAGACCAACGAGCTGATCATCGCCACCGGGATGGAACGGGCGCGGCGCGAGACCACCTTGATCGGACGGGTCTCGGCGTTCATCGAAACCGCGGTCCAGGCCGACTCCGAGGACCGGTCGGCGGCGGCGTTTCTGGTGACCTCGGTGCTGGAATCGCAGCGGCACCCGGAATTGCGTCTGGTCGAGCACGACTCGCTGCTGAACTCCCGGGAGTTTTTGACCTGGGCGGTCACCGACGCGATCGAGCGCGGCGAACTGGCCACCGATTCCGACGTCGCGTCGCTGGTGGAGATGCTGACCGCGGTGCTGTGGGGCGTCGGCTTCTACGCCGGTTTCGTCGGCAGCCATCAGCAACTGGAGGACATCACCACCAACCTGCGCCGGCTGCTGGCCAACAAACTCTGGCGGCACCAGGACTAACCCCGCGCAGTGATCTGAGCCACAGCAGCAGATAGGCTGCCTAACTTATTCGGTAGCATGGCGCAGGACATGACTGATCTGGATGAAGTGCGGTCGGTCCGAACCGACGGCGACAGCTGGGAGATCACCGAATGCGTCGGTGCCACGGCGCTATCGGTGGCGGCCTGCCGGGCAGCCGAAACCGCGCAACCGCAACCCCTGATCCGCGACGAGTTCGCCTACCTGCTGGTGTCCAAGGCCGGCGAGGCCTGGCGCGGCTGGCCAGCGGCCGCCTGGACTGGCTCGACGACGACGACGAGTACGGGCGTCGGGTGACCGACCTGGGGCGCGACTACCAGGCGGTGCGCACCCACTTCTTCGACGCCTACTTCGCCAAATAGCCGGTCAGCCGGTCGAATTGGCGTTGGTTGACGATCCGCATGCCCTGCGGCTGAT
>PPEA01000558.1 GCA_002967005.1 Mycobacterium talmoniae | reverse complement strand
CGGCGCAGCGACCGCCTGGCTGGCCGAGGGCCTGCTGCCCTACCTGCCCGCCGACGCCCAGGACCGGCTCTTTGAGATGGTGACCGCGGTGAGCGCCCCGGGCAGCCGCATCGCCGTCGAAGCGTTCGCCATGTTTCGGCCCGGCGCCGACGGGCAACGCCGCCAGGTTTCGCGTGAGCGGCGGGCCCGGTTGCGGGACCGTTGGGCCTCGACGTCAACGTCGAGTCGCTGGTCTACCACGAAGACGACCGCGCCGACGCCGCGTCGCTGCTGGACCAGCACGGGTGGCACGTGCAGGCGGTGGACAGCCGCGACGAGGCGGCCCGGCTGGGCCGGGCGGTGCCCGACGACCTGGCCGAGCAGACCGCCAGCACCACGCTGCTGATCGGTCGGCGTTAACCACCCCCAACCGAAGGACACCGATGAGCACCATGCGCACGCACGACGACACCTGGGACATCACCACCAGCGTCGGTACCACCGCGGTCATGGTGGCCGCGGCCCGCGCGATCGAAACCGATCGCCCCGATCCGCTGATCCGCGACCCGTACGCCAAGATCCTGGTCGCCGACGCCGGCACCGGGGTGTGGGAGTTCCTGCTCGACGACACGATCGACGCCCGGTTGGAAACCGTGGACCCGGAGTCGGCCGCCATCTTTCGGCACATGCGCGGCTACCAGGCGGTGCGCACCCACTTTTTCGACAGCTACTTCGCCGACGCCGTGGCCGCCGGGATCCGCCAGGTGGTGATCCTGGCGTCCGGGCTGGACTCCCGGGCCTATCGGCTGGACTGGCCGGCCGGCACCACCGTGTATGAGATCGACCAGCCCAAGGTGCTCGAGTACAAGGCCGCCACGCTGGCCGCGCACGGGGTGAGCCCGGCGGCGGACCGGCACGAGGTGCCGATCGACCTGCGCCAGGACTGGCCGGCCGGCGTGCGGGCGGCGGGATTCGGACCCGGCGGCGGCCGACGGCCTGGCTGGCCGAAGGGCTGTTGATGTACCTGCCGGTGATGCCCAGGACCGCCTGTTCGCGCAGATCACCGAGCAGAGCGCGCCGGCAGCCGGGTCGCCGACCGAGACCGCCGGGACCCACTCCGACGAACGGCGCGAGGAGATGCGGGAACGGTTCAAGAAGACCGCCGAGCAACTCGGGATCGCCCAGCCCGTCGACTTCGCGGACCTGACCTACAACGACCCGGACCGCGCCGACGTCGCCGCCTGGCTGGGCGGGCACGGCTGGCGGGCCACCGCGCAGCACTCCCAGGACGAGATGCGGCGGCTCGGTCGCTGGCTGGAGGTGCCGATGGGCGACGACAAGGACGCCTTCTCCGAGTTCGTCACCGCCAGCAAACTCTGACGACGACCTGTTGCCCAACCAGCTGGTTGGTTAGGATTGGGTTTCCGCCGGTGAGGAAGGGAACCCATGAGCACCCCTGAGGTCGTCGCCCCCGTCACATCGGCCATCCCACAAACCGTTGCCGGACTACGGGATACCTTCGCCACCGGGCGCACCCGCGACGTGGCGTGGCGGCGCGCCCAGCTGCGCGGCATCGAGGCGATGATGGCCGAGAACGAAGCCAAGATCGCCGCCGCGCTGGAAGCCGACCTGGGCCGCAAACCGTTCGAGTCGTGGCTGGCCGACACCGCCACCACCGTCGGCGAAGCCCGCTACGCCGCCAAACACGTCAAGAAATGGATGCGGCGCCGGCACCGGCTGCTGGAGCGCGCGCAACTGCCCGGCCGCGGCTGGGTGGAGTACGAACCGTACGGCACGGTGCTGATCATCGGCGCCTGGAACTTCCCGTTCTACCTGACGCTGGGTCCGCTGGTGGGCGCGGTGGCGGCCGGAAACACCGTGGTGCTCAAACCATCTGAGATCGCGCCGGCCTCGTCGCAGCTGATGGCCGAACTGGTGCCGGCCTACCTGGACCGCGACGCGATCGTGGTGGTCGAAGGCGACGGCGCGGTCAGCCAGGAACTGATCGCCCAGGGTTTCGACCGGGTGATGTTCACCGGCGGCACCGAGATCGGGCGCAAGATCATGGCCGCCGCGGCCGAACACCTCACCCCGGTCACCCTCGAGCTGGGCGGCAAAAGCCCCTGCATCGTGGCCGCCGACGCCGATGTGGACGTCGCGGCCAAACGCATCGCGTGGACCAAACTGGTCAACTCCGGGCAGACCTGTGTGGCACCCGACTACGTGCTGGCCGACGCCACCATCCGGGACCGGCTGGTCGCCAAGATCGGCGAGGCGATCACCAGCTTCTACCCCGATCAGCCGCAGGGCATGCGGATCGTCAACCAACGCCAATTCGACCGGCTGACCGGCTATTTGGCGAACACCCGGGGCACGGTGGCGCTGGGCGGCGGCTCGGAGGCCGCGACGTTGCGCATCGAGCCGACCGTGGTCGTCGGCCCCGACCCGGACGAGCCGCTGATGACCAACGAGATCTTCGGCCCCATCCTGCCAGTCATCTCCGTCGAATCCCTCGACGACGCAATATGTTTCGTCAATGCTCGGCCGAAACCCTTGGCGGCCTATGTGTTCACCAAAACCCGCGCGGTGCGGGAGCGGGTGATCAACCAGGTACCGGCCGGCGGCATGCTGGTCAACCACCTGATCTTCCAGGTGTCGACCGCCAAACTGCCATTCGGTGGGGTCGGCCCGTCCGGGATGGGTGCCTACCACGGCCGGTGGGGCTTCGAGGAATTCAGTCACCGCAAGTCGGTGCTGACCAAACCGACCCGACCCGACTTATCCCAGATGATCTACCCGCCGTATACAGAGAAGGCGTGGAAGTTGGCGCGCCGGCTGTTCTAGCCGGCGACCGAGCAATCACATTCAGAGAGGAAACTCATGCCCGGAGTGCAGGATCGCGTCATCGTCGTTACCGGAGCCGGTGGCGGGCTGGGTCGGGAATACGCCCTGACCCTGGCCCGTGAGGGCGCCAGTGTGGTCGTCAACGACCTGGGTGGGGCCCGCGACGGGACCGGCGCCGGACACAACATGGCCGACCACGTGGTGGCCGAGATCAAGGACGCGGGCGGGCGCGCGGTGGCCAACTACGACAGCGTCGCCGACGAAGCGGGCGCGGCCAACATCATCAAGACCGCGCTCGAGGAGTTCGGCAAGATCGACGGGGTGGTGTCCAACGCCGGCATCCTGCGCGACGGCACCTTCCACAAGATGACGTTCGACAACTGGAACGCCGTGCTGCAGGTGCACCTGTACGGCGGCTACCACGTGATCCGCGCCGCCTGGCCGCACTTCCGGGAGCAAAGCTTCGGCCGGGTCGTGGTGGCCACCTCCACCAGCGGGCTGTTCGGCAACTTCGGCCAGGCCAACTACGGTGCGGCCAAGCTCGGGTTGGTCGGGCTGATCAACACGCTGTCCATCGAGGGCGCCAAGTACAACATCAAGGCCAACGCGCTGGCCCCGGTCGCGGCCACCCGGATGACCGAGGACATCCTGCCGCCGGAGGTGCTGGCCAAGCTCAAGCCCGAGTTCGTCGCGCCGGTGGTGGGCTACCTGTGCACCGAGGAGGTGCCCGACACCGGGTCGGTGTTCATCGTCGGCGGCGGCCGGGTGCAGCGCGCCGCGCTGTTTGAGAACGCCGGCGCCAACTTCGAGAACCCGCCGTCGGTCGACGAGGTGGCCGCGCAGTGGGAGACCATCAGCGACCTGTCGGCCGCCAAGCAGGCCAGCTTCTCGGTCCGCTAATTTTGCCGAGCATTGCGCTCATGACTGTGCGGTTTCATACGCCCCGTCGCCGGAAAGCGTATGAAACCGCACAGTCGGCGCAATTTTCTGCTCGCCGGGGTTAGGCGGCCCGCAGCACGACCGGGTCGTCGGTGGCGTTGCGGGCATCGCCGTCGCAGGGGCCGCCCCAGTCCTCGTCGAGGACGCCCTCCAAGGCGAAGGCCACGTCGTTGGTCAGCGAGGTCAGCAGCCGGGCGGTGGTGCCGGCGGCGATGGCGCTGATCCCGGCGAGGACGGCTGCGGTGGTCATGCGCATCATGGTGGTTCTCCTTGGTGGGGCGGTCTCGGTATGCGGATGACTGTAGCGCACATGTCGATGCAGTGCAACAGTTTGGCTGCTACGGAAATGGCGTGCTGCGCTAGCGGTAGCCGGATCCAAGACCGTCGCTCACCCGATGTTCTCCGCAAAGCACCAGTTAGAGACGGTTTCCCGCGTCGCGGAGAGCGGTGCCGCACTAACTGCAGCGCCGCTCCATTTTTAGCCGCGCGCGATGGCGCCGAAACCGTTCAGCCGAGCAGCGCGCGACGCAACCGGTCCAGGTCGGTGCGGGTCACCTCGGCCGCGCGCAGGTAGCCGGCCAGCGAGCCGAAATTGTCGTCGATCGCGCGGCGCGCGGTGTCCAGGTACTCCGGGCGGACCCCGAGCACCGCCTCGGTCAACCGGGCCTCGCTGAACGTCACCAGCTCCGGCGGCACCTCGTTGCTGGCGCGCTGCTGGATCATCTCCACGATCTTCGCCCGCAGTTGCGGCACCGCGTCGTTGCTACGCAGATAGTCGGCCATGATGGCGTCCCGGTCGACGCCGACCGCCTCCAACACCACCGCGACGGTCAACCCGGTGCGGTCCTTGCCGGCCAGGCAGTGTGTCAGTACCCGGCGGCCGGCGCCGAGCAGCGTGACGACGCGATGCGCGGCGCGGCGCGCGCCCGGCAGGGTGGGGAAGCGGCGGTACTCCTCGGTCATGTAGCGGGCGGCGGCGTCCTGGATCGACTCCGCATCGGGCTGTTCGGTCAGCAACCGGGTGAACGCGTGCTCATGCGGGGAGCCACCGTCGTCGGTGTCGGCGGCCAGGTCCGGGAACGGCAACAGGTGGATGTTCACCCCGTCGGAACCCGGCCCGGTCCGCGACGCTCCACTTCGCGGGGGGAGCGCAGGTCGGCGATATCGCTGATCCCGAGCCGGCGCAGCTCGGCGCGACCGTCGTCGGTCAAGCCGCTCAGCTCGCCGGACCGGAACAGCCGACCGGCGCGACGGCCGCCGCATGTCGGCGACGTCGCGGAAGTCCACGCCCGTCCAGTTCTCGCACCTCGGTGGTCACGGCTGCGTCACCGCCGCCGCGAATGCGCTCTTGTCCCGACCGAGCTCGGCGCGGGCGATGGAGCGCAGGTGCACCTCGTCGGGTCCGTCGAAGATGCGCATGGCGCGATGCCACCCGTACAGGCGGGCCAGCGGGGTGTCATCGCTGACGCCGGCCGCACCGTGTACCTGGATGGCGCGGTCGATGACGTCGCAGGCGACCTGCGGGGCCACCGCCTTGATCATCGCCACCAGGTGGCGCGCCTCCTTGTTGCCGTGCTGGTCGATGGTCCACGCGGCCTTCTCGCATAACAGCCTGGCCTGGTCGATCTCGTTGCGGGACTTGGCGATCGACTGCTGCACCACACCCTGTTCGGCCAGCGGCCGGCCGAACGCCACCCGGTTGCGGGCCCGGTCGACCATCAGCGCCAACGCCCGCTCGGCGGCGCCCAGGGCGCGCATGCAGTGGTGAATACGACCCGGACCCAACCGGGCCTGGGCGATCGCGAAACCGGCGCCCTCCTCGCCCAGCAGGTTGGCGGCCGGCACCCGCACGTTGTCGTAGATCACCTCGCAGTGCCCGTGCTGATCCTGCCAACCGAACACCGGGGTGGAGCGCACCACCGTCACGCCCGGGGTGTCCATCGGCACCAGGATCATCGACTGCTGCTGGTGGGCGGCGGCGTCGGGGTTGGTGCGGCCCATCACGATCAGGATCTGGCAGCGCGGGTCGGCCGCACCCGACGTCCACCATTTACGGCCGTTGATGACGTAGTCGCCGCCGTCGCGGGTGATGCTGGTTTCGATATTGCGGGCGTCGCTGGAGGCCACCGCCGGTTCGGTCATCGAGAACGCGCTGCGGATCTCGCCGTCCAGCAGCGGCCGCAGCCACCGCTGGCGTTGGTCCTCGGTGGCGAACAGGTGCAGGGTTTCCATGTTGCCGGTGTCGGGGGCGGCGCAGTTGAGCGCCTCGGGTGCGATGTCCACGCTCCAGCCGGTCAGCTCGGCCAGCGGCGCATACTCCAGGTTGGTCAGCCCCGACTCGGCCGGCAGGAACAGGTTCCACAGCCCACGCCGTTTGGCCTCGCGCTTGAGGTCTTCCACGATCGGGGGCACCGTGTGATCGTCCGGCCCGGCCCCGCGGCGATACCGCTCGTAGTCGGCCTCGGCGGGAAACACCCGCTCGATCATGAACGCCGACAACCGCTTGTGATAGTCGGCCGCGGTGGCCGACATCGCGAAGTCCATGCCCGTCACGATATGACACCTGTCGACTACCGGCGCGAGCAGACGCAGACTCGCATGCTGCGGTGCGGATTCGTGCGATTCTGTGTCTGCTCGCGGTAGATGCCGCGGTAGATATGGGGGCATGACCGAGAGCCGCCCGCCGTTCCCGCCGTTCACCTTCGAGACCGCGACCCAGAAGGTGCAGGCCGCCGAGGATGCGTGGAACACCCGCGACCCGATCACGGTGAGCCGGGCCTACACCGTGGACTCGCGGTGGCGCAACCGCGATGAGCACATCGTCGGCCGCGACCAGATCGTGGCGTTCTTGACCCGCAAGTGGCAGCGGGAACTGGACTATGTGCTGCGCAAGAGCCTGTGGGACTTCCACGACAACCGGATCGCCGTGCGGTTCCAATACGAGTCGCGCGACGCGGCCGGGCAGTGGTACCGCAGCTACGGCAACGAGCTGTGGGAGTTCACCGCGACGGGCCTGATGTCGCGCCGGGAGGCCAGCATCAACGACGTGCCGATCGCCGCCTCGCAGCGCCGCTATTTCGGGCCGCGCCCACCGGCCGAACACGGTCACGACATCCCGCTGTGGTGAGGCCCGGGTGGCCCCCAGAGTTTTGCGGTGACCCGCTAGGGTGACGGGGCACGCGGACTATCCACGGGCCGATGAGGAGGAACGGCGGTTGTGACCGATACGCAGACAACGGTGGGGGTGGTCGCCGAGTCCGGGGCCGACGAGCGACGCGTGGCCCTGGTCCCGAAGGCGGTCGCATCCCTGGTGAAAAGCGGCGTCGCCGTCGTCGTGGAATCGGGGGCGGGGGAACGCGCGCTACTGCCCGATCCGCTCTACACCGAGGCGGGTGCCACCGTCGGGGACGCCTGGGCGGCCGAGATCGTCGTCAAAGTGGCGCCGCCGACCGCCGCGGAGGTGGACCGGTTGCGTGCCGGCCAAACGCTGATCGGGTTCCTGGCTCCCCGCAACGCCGACAATCAGATCGACGCGCTCAAGGCCGCTGGGGTGCAGGCGTTCGCGTTGGAGGCGATCCCGCGGATCTCCCGGGCCCAGGTGATGGACGCGTTGAGCTCGCAGGCCAACGTGTCCGGGTACAAGGCGGTGCTGCTGGCGGCCTCGGAGTCCACCCGGTTCTTCCCGATGCTGACCACCGCGGCGGGCACCGTGAAGCCGGCCACCGTGCTGGTGCTCGGCGTCGGGGTGGCCGGGCTGCAGGCGCTGGCCACCGCCAAGCGGCTGGGCGCCCGCACCACCGGCTACGACGTGCGCCCCGAGGTGGCCGACCAGGTGCGGTCGGTGGGGGCGCAGTGGCTCGACCTCGGCATCGACGCGGCCGGGGAGGGCGGTTATGCCCGCGAACTCACCGACGCCGAACGCGAGCAGCAGCAGAAGGCGCTGGAGCAGGCCATCACCGGCTTCGACGTGGTGATCACCACCGCGCTGGTGCCCGGCCGGCCGGCGCCGAGGTTGGTGACCGCCGCCGCGGTGGAGGGCATGAAGGCCGGCAGCGTGGTGGTGGATCTGGCCGGCGAGACCGGCGGGAACTGCGAGCTGACCGAGCCCGGCCAGACCGTCGTCCGCCACGACGTCACCATCGCCTCCCCGTTGAACCTGCCGGCGACGATGCCCGAGCACGCCAGCGAGCTGTATTCCAAGAACATCACCGCGCTGCTGGAGCTGCTGGTCACCGACGGCCAGCTCGCCCCGGACTTCGGCGACGAGGTGGTCGCGGCGGCCTGTGTGACCCGAACTGGAGAGGACGCCTGATGCTCTACGACGACCTGTTGGCCAACCTGGCGATCCTGGTGCTGTCCGGATTCGTCGGCTTCGCCGTGATCTCCAAGGTGCCCAACACGCTGCACACCCCGCTGATGTCGGGCACCAACGCCATCCACGGCATCGTGGTGCTGGGCGCACTGCTGGTGCTCGGGCGGGTCGAGCACCCCTCGCTGGCCCAGCAGATCATCCTGTTCGTCGCGCTGGTGTTCGGCACCCTGAACGTCATCGGCGGGTTCATCGTCACCGACCGGATGCTGGGCATGTTCAAGGGCAAAAAACCCGGCAAGCAGGTCGCCAAGGTCGAGGAGCCGGCCGCCAAATGAACTACCTCGTCACGATCCTTTACCTGGTCGCGTTCTCGCTGTTCATCTACGGCCTGATGGGCCTGACCGGGCCCAAGACCGCGGTGCGCGGCAACCTGATCGCCGCGGTCGGGATGGCCATCGCGGTGGTGGCCACGCTGATCCTGATCCGCGACACCGACCACTGGCCGCTGATCATCGCCGGGCTGCTGCTGGGGGTGGTGCTCGGCGTGCCGCCGGCGCGGCTGACCAAGATGACCGCGATGCCGCAGCTGGTGGCGTTCTTCAACGGCGTCGGCGGTGGCACGGTGGCGTTGATCGCGTTGAGCGAGTTCATGGACACCGACGGCTTCTCCAACTTCCAGCACGGCGAGAACCCGACCGTGCACGTCGTGGTGGCGTCATTGTTCGCCGCGATCGTCGGGTCGATCTCGTTCTGGGGGTCGATCATCGCGTTCGGCAAACTGCAGGAGATCATCTCCGGGCGGCCGATCGGTATCGGTCGGTTGCAGCAGCCGCTGAACCTGTTGCTGCTGGCGGCGGCGGTGGCCGCCGCGGTCGTCATCGGGGTGCAGGCGCATCCCGGCAGTGGCGGGGCGTCGCTGTGGTGGATGATCGGCCTGCTGGTCGCAGCCGCGGTGCTGGGCCTGATGGTGGTGCTGCCGATCGGCGGCGCCGACATGCCGGTGGTCATCTCGCTGCTCAACGCGATGACCGGGTTGTCGGCGGCGGCGGCCGGTCTGGCGCTCAACAGCACCGCGATGATCGTGGCCGGCATGATCGTCGGCGCCTCCGGGTCGATCCTGACCAACCTGATGGCCAAGGCGATGAACCGGTCCATCCCGGCGATCGTGATGGGCGGCTTCGGCGGCGGTGGGGTGGCGCCCGGCGCCGATGGCGGCGGCGACAAACACGTCAAGGCCACCTCGGCGGCCGACGCGGCCATCCAGATGGCCTACGCCAACCAGGTCATCGTGGTGCCCGGCTACGGCCTGGCCGTCGCGCAGGCCCAGCACGCCGTCAAGGACATGGCCAGCCTGCTGGAGGACAAGGGGGTGCAGGTCAAGTTCGCCATCCACCCGGTCGCCGGCCGTATGCCCGGGCACATGAACGTGCTGCTGGCCGAGGCCGAGGTCGACTACGACGCGATGAAGGACATGGACGACATCAACGACGAGTTCGCCCGCACCGACGTGGCCATCGTCATCGGCGCCAACGACGTCACCAACCCGGCCGCGCGCAACGACCCGTCCAGCCCGATTCACGGCATGCCGATCCTCAACGTGGATCAGTCGCGGTCGGTGATCGTGCTCAAGCGATCGATGAACTCCGGCTTCGCCGGGATCGACAACCCGCTGTTCTACGACGAGGGCACCACCATGCTGTTCGGGGATGCCAAGAAGTCGGTGTCGGAGGTCATCGAGGAGCTCAAGGCGCTGTAGCCCGCCGAGCAGACGTAAAAGCCCCCGTTTCCGGCGGAAATCGGGGGCCTTTACGTCTGCTCGCGGTCAGACCGGGGGATAGGCGGGCGGTGGATAACCCTGGCCGTCCGTCACGCCGCGCAAACCCCAGAAGACGTAGTTGAAGAAGTACTCGATCTCGTCCGTGGCGTCGTAGTCCGGATTCGGATCCATCGGCCAACCTCCCTGCATCACCCCGACGTGGCGAGTCTAGCGCTGCCGACGTCCCGCCAACACAGCAGTGGCGGCATTGCCTAGACTATCCAACCAGTTGATTGACTCCGGGTGACAACCCGCCCTGCCGATAGTGAGAACCATGCCCTCCGAGACCACTAATGGCCTTACCCGCCGCGAGGAGCTGCTGGCCGTCGCCACCAAGCTGTTCGCGGCCCGCGGCTACCACGGCACCCGGATGGACGACGTCGCCGACGTGGTCGGGCTGAACAAGGCCACCGTCTACCACTACTACGCCAGCAAGTCGCTGATCCTCTACGACATCTACCAGCAGGCCGCCGAGCGCACCCTGGCCGCCGTGCACGACGACCCGTCCTGGACCGCGCGGGAAGCCTTGTACCAGTACACGGTGCGGCTGCTGACCCAGATCGCCACCAACCTGGAGGGCGCCGCGGTGTACTTCCAGGAGCAGCCCTACATCACCGAGTGGTTCACCGAAGAGCAGGTCGCCGCGATCCGCGAGCAGGAGATCAAGGTCTACGAGCATGTGCACGGGCTGATCGACCGCGGCATCGCCAGCGGCGAGTTCTATGACTGCGACTCGCACGTGTTGGCGTTGGGCTACATCGGGATGACGCTGAGCAGCTACCGCTGGCTGCGGCCCAGCGGCCGGCGCACGGCCAAGGAGATCGCCGCCGAGTTTTCCACCGCGCTGCTGCGCGGCCTGATCCGCGACGAGGCGGTCCGGGTCGAGTCCCCGCTGGGCGTCAGAACCGAAATCGATACAGCCGGTCATAGTTCCTGACCGCCGGCAGGGCCCCGAAGAGGCGGTACAGCACCCGTTGCGGCGTGGCCGGGATCTGCGTCGGGTCGATGAACGTTGCGCTCTGCACCAGGCCGAGTCGCGGGTTCCACTCGGAAAGTTCATGACCGTCCCGGGTGCCCCATTTGACGATGCCCTTGGTGAAGACCTTGGAGAGCCGGGGACCCGATTCGGACAGCAGGTCGGCCAGCAGCTCGCCGGTGCCGAATCGATCGGTCAACCGGTGCAGCAGGTCGCCGATCTCCGCGGCGGCCAGGTACATCAGCAGGCCTTCGGCGACGATCAACGCGGGACGATCCGCCGGTACCCGATCGAGCAGCCGGGGTCGGTGACCGAGGACCCGATCATCGTGTAGCCGGGACGATCGTCGTACAGCTCACGCCGCAAGTGAATGACCTGCGGGACGTCGACGTCGAACCACTGCACCCCGGCCGGCGGCTGCAGCCGGTCGATCCGGGTGTCCAGCCCGCAGCCCAGATGCAGCACCACGGCGTCGGGGTGGCGGGCCAGGAAGTCGGCCGCCCACCCGTCCAACTGCTTGGCGCGCAACGCCACCAGGAACTGGTTGGTCCACGGCTGGATGGACCGGTGCACCCGGGCGAAGTCGTAGTCGATGCGATCCACGGCGTCCGCGGCCGCGCGGTCGCCGAGAACCGGCTGGGCTGACCGGCTTTCGTAGGCCCGCAGGTACAGCGTGCACAGATTCGTCCACTCCACCGAGCCCCAGCGCACGCCGCGGAAGTCGACCTTGTCGGGCTGCGTCGTCATCGTGTCCTCCGTTCGGCACGAAACTTGGCCCACCGCTGCGTCATCGCGTCGCCGTCGCTGGTGCAGAAGTCGCAGAAGTCCCGGAAGTCCTCCAGCCGTTCCCGCTGTTCGACGCGGTCCGCGCCCAGCAACGACAGGCCGAACGTGGCGGTGTCGATGCCGCCACGCATCCGGCTCAGTTGCGCGGTGAGCACCTGGGTGAAACCGCCGGGGGTGACCCGGTACTGATGCTGACGGGTGGCCGCGGGCAGCCGCTCGATCATGCCGCCGTCGTGCAGTTGGCGGGCGACGGTGCTGACCGACGCCTTGCTCACCGACAACGCCGCGGCCAGCTCCGCCAACGACTGCTGCGGCGGGTCGCAGATCATCAGCCAGCCGTAGATGCGGCCCATGGTGCGGGTGCCGCCGATGGCTTCGAAGAACAACCCGATCCGGTCGACGAACTCGGCTTCATCGGGAGACATTGACCACCTCAAGCAATCAGTACGTTCAGTCTGTACTGAACGCTACTAATGTAGTCGTGGCGGCGGTCGGCGGTCAAGGCGAGGTCAGGCCGGTGTCGACGACCGGCCCGTCCGATAGGGCTGAAACCCGCGCGGTGACGGGGAGATAACAATCCGGACCGAAACTGTGGCGACGCGGCACGCAGATACCGGGGACAGTGACCCGGGCAAATTACCGTCAGTACGTGAACCGTCGAATGGCCCTGAAACTACCGCTGCTGCTGGCGGCCGGCACCGCGTTGACCCACGTACCGCGTGCCGCTGCCGAACAACCCACCCGGTGGTCACCGGACCGCGCCAACCGCTGGTATCAAGCGCAGGGTCAGCTCGTCGGCGCGAACTTCATCACCTCCACCGCGATCAACCAGCTGGAGATGTTTCAGACCGGCACCTACGACCCGCGACGCATCGATACCGAGTTGGGCTGGGCCCGGTTTCACGGGCTGAACACGGTGCGGGTCTTCCTGCACGATCAGCTCTGGGCCCAGGACTCGCGGAGCTTTCAGCTGCGGCTGGCGCAATTCGTCGGCATCGCCGCGCGGCACCGCATCAAGCCGCTGTTCGTGTTCTTTGACTCCTGCTGGGATCCGCACCCCAGGGCCGGGCGCCAGCGCGCACCCAAGCCGGGGGTGCACAACTCCGGGTGGGTGCAAAGCCCCGGCGCCGAACGCCTCGCCGACCCCCGCTACCGACCCACCCTGCAGGCCTACGTCACCGGGGTACTGACCCAATTCCGCAACGACGATCGGGTGCTGGGCTGGGACCTGTGGAACGAGCCCGACAACCCGGCGAAGGTGTACGGCAGCCTGGAGCCCAGCGACAAACTGGACCGGGTCGCCGACCTGTTGCCCCAGGTATTCGGGTGGGCCCGTTCGGTCGACCCCAGCCAGCCGCTGACCAGTGGGGTGTGGCAAGGGGACTGGGATGCGGGCAGCCGCAGCACCATCGCCGGCATCCAACTCGACAACTCCGACGTGGTTACCTTCCACAGCTACGACGGACCGTCGGGCTTCGAGAACCGCATTGGGGAGTTGGCCTCGCTGGGGCGGCCGATCATGTGCACCGAATACATGGCGCGCCCCCAGGGCAGCACGGTGGAAAAGATCCTGCCGATTGCGCAGCGGCACAACGTCGGTGCGTTCAACTGGGGTCTGGTCGCCGGGAAGACCCAGACCTACTTCCCGTGGGATTCCTGGGATCACCCCTACACCACCATCCCGAAGGTGTGGTTCCACGACCTGCTGCGACCCGACGGGCATGCCTTTCAGGACACCGAAAGCCAAACCATCCGTGCGCTGACCGGGGTGCGCCCGGCGTAGCGCACACTGATGACCATGACTGACCTATTCGGACTGCCGGGAAAGGTCGCCGTGGTCACCGGCGGCGGCCGCGGCATCGGCTTGATGATGGCGCGGGGACTGCTGCAGGCCGGCGCGACGGTGTACCTGTCCAGCCGCAAAGAGGCCGAACTCGACGCCGCGGTCAGCGAGCTGGCGACGCACGGACCGGTGTACGCGATCCCGGCCGATCTCGGCACCGCCGACGGTGTCGCCGCGCTGGCCGCGGGACTGGCCGAGCGGGAGAACGCGATTCACGCGCTGTTCAACAACGCCGGGGCGACCTGGGGGGCGCCGTTCGCCGAGTTCCCCGAGTCCGGCATCGACAAGGTGCTCGACGTCAACGTCAAAGGCGTGCTGCTGTTGACGCAGGCGCTGACGCCGATGCTGCGGGCCGGCGCGACCGCCGACGATCCGGCCCGGGTGATCAACACCGGCAGCGTCGACGGGCTGCGGGCGCCGGCCAAGGGCATGAACAACTTCTCCTACAGCGCCAGTAAGGCCGCCGTGCACATGCTGACCCGGCACCTGGCCGGCGAACTCGCCCCGGAGATCCTGGTCAACGCGATCGCGCCGGGTTTGTTCGCCTCCAAGATGACCAAACACCTGCTGACCGCCGGGGACGATGTGGTGGGCGCTGGGTTGCCGCTCGGCCGGATCGGCAGCCCCGACGACATGGCCGGCATCGCCGTCTTCCTGGCCAGCCGGGCCAGCAGCTACATCACCGGCGCGGTGATCCCGGTCGACGGCGGCGTGAGCACCATCCGCTAAGCCCGTAAATGCTTGTTCAGGAAGGCGATCTGGTCGGCGACGACGCGCTCGAACGCCTCGCCGACGTAGATGTCGAAGTGGCCGTCCGGGTAGAGCTTGATCTCGCCGCGCGGCGCTCGGGCGGCGT
>PPEA01000557.1 GCA_002967005.1 Mycobacterium talmoniae | reverse complement strand
GTCGGTCACGTCGGCGACGGTGGTGACGGTTTCCCCGTCGTAGCGCAACAGCTGGCGGGCCGCGGTGGAGGCGATCAGCAGCGAGCCGTCCGGCCGGAACCCCAAGCCGGACGGCACGTGCCCGAGCAGCGGCAGGGTGGTCATGGCGCCGCCCAGGGTGACGGTGTGCACCGCCTCGCCGAGCATGTCGGAGAACCACAGCAGCCCTTCGAACCAGCGCGGCCCCTCGCCGAAGCAGAAGCCGTCGGCCAGCGGGGTGGGGGACAGCAGCGTGCTACCCATCCACCACCCCCGCTCCGTTACAAAACATCATAAAAGTGTCACGTACGGGGGTGGGCGGTGTCAACGCGGCGCGTCCAGCTCGCGGGCGACCGCCGCGTGATAGGCGTCGATGTTGGCCGGGTTGACCACCCGGAAGAACGCGTCGGGCAGCGGTGCGTCTTTGTACGCCTCGATCGTCATGGTCCGGCTGAACAGGGTGACGTCGTGACCGGGCCGACTGAATTGGTACTGAATCGTCATGCGGCCCTCCAGTCCGCCGTTGCCGTCGCGGTCATGACCCAGCCGTCCCACCGAAGTGAACACCCATATCCGCGGACGCATCGCGATCGCCAACTGCCAGGTGAACACCCGCTCGCCGTCGGGTCCGGCCTCCTCCCAGACATCGCCGACCCGCAGCGGCACCTCCGGCAGCTTGCCGATATGGGCGCTGCCTGGATAGGTCTTGGTCCAGTTGTCCGGGTTGGTGACGAAGTCGTAGACCGTTTCGGCGGGGTGCGCGAATGCCGTCTCGGAGCTTGTCGTAACGATGCCCAACTGGGTTGCCCTTTCCGCCGTGGGTGGCCGACGGCTATAGACTTTACAGATTGGTTCAGTAATGTCACGCTGGCCAGTGGCAGGCCGTCGGCCGCCGGAGATGGAGGTGCACGCGAACATGACAACCGACGCCGATCAGACCCAGTGGTCGGTCACCGGCCTGCTCGACTTGTTCGACGTCGCACCCGACGGCGCCGACCGGTTCACCGGCGTCACCGGCCTGGCCGGCGACGACGAGCGGCAGGTGGTGGAAGGCACCCAGGTGCTCGCCCAGGCGATTGTCGCGGTGGCCAAACGGTTTCCGGACAAGTCGGTGCGCTCGGTGCACGCGGTGTTCGCCCGGGCGGTGATGGTCGGACCCCCGGTCGAACTCGCCATCGATGTGGTGCACGAGGGCCGTTCGACGGCCACCGCGGTGGTGACCGCGCAGCAAAACGGCCGACGCTGCATCAGCATGACGGTGCTGGCCGATGTCCCCACTGCCGACGTCATCCGCCACCACCAGCCGCGTCCCGCGGTGGCCGCCCCCGCCGAGGCCAACGCCTGCGAGATGCCGATGATCGGACGCGAAGTGCGGCTGGTGGATGTGGTCGACGTCAACAGCCCCGACGAGGTCGGGCCGCCGGAACTGTACGCCTGGCTGCGCTACCAGCCGATCCCGGCCCGCGACGAGCTGGCCAAGGCGCTCATCGCGTATTTCACCGGGCACCTGGGGATTTCGACGACGATGCGCGCCCACCCGGGCATCGGCACCAGCCAGGCGCACCTGACGGTGTCCACCGCGCCGATGACCATCACGGTCAGCTTCCACGAACCGGTGTCCTGGGACGGGTGGCTGCTGTACTCCCACGAAAGCACCCAGGTCGGCGCCGGCATGTCCTATGTGCGCGGCACCGTGCACACCGAGGCCGGGGAGCTGATCGCCTCCTTCGCCCAGGACGCCCTGATCCGGCCGCTGCGCACCAGCGACACCGCGATCGCCGCCCAGGCCCGGCTGTAAGGCTTGCGTTCGGTGGATTTTTCGCGGGTCACCCTCGACGACGCCGATGCGGCCTTCCGCGCGGAGCTGCGGGATTTCCTGCGCACCCAGGTGACCGACGAGGTGATCCGCCGGGACCGGGCGACCGGCGACAATTTCGACGAAGGGGTGCATTTGGCGCTGGGCGCCCGCGGCTACCTCGCCGATGATTGGCGGACCGAATCCGAAGGCGGCTTTTCCGCGGTGCGGCGGCGCATCTTCGAGCTGGAGATCGGTCGGGCCCACACCCCGTGGTTTCACTGGGGTACGACGGCGATGGTGGCGCGGACGGTGGCCCGGTTCGCGGCGCCGGAACTGGTGAACGAGGTGCTGCCGGGTGTGCTGTCCGGTGCGGTGCGACTGTGCTTGGGCTACACCGAACCCGAGGGCGGCTCGGATGTGGCGACGTGCAAAACCCGGGCGGTGCGCGACGGCGACGGCTGGATCATCAACGGCTCCAAGATGTTCACCTCGAACGCCCAGCACAGCCGCTACGTCTTCCTGCTCACCAACACCGACCCGGACGCGCCGAAACACCAGAGCCTGACCATGTTTCTGGTGCCGCTGGACTCGGCGGGCATCGAGATCCAGGGCATCCGCACCGTCGACGGGGATCGCACCAACATCGTCTACTACAGCGATGTGCGGGTCGCCGACCGGTACCGGATCGGCGCGGTCAACGGCGGCTGGTCCATCCTGCGTGAGGCGCTCGATGTGGAACACGGCACCGCCGAGCGGGCCGCCGACGGCCTGCAGAAGATCGCCACCATGACCGAACACGGCCTGCTGATGGCCGAGGCCGTCGACAAGATCGCGGCCGGCGCGGCCGACGCCGACCGGTCGGTGAAGTACCGGTTGGGTCACGGCATCGCCCGGATGGAGGCGGCACTGAGCACCGCGGGGATGTTCGGCCGCGTTGCGATCGCGCAGACGATGCGGGACATCGCACCGGAGCTGATGGACATTCTCGGCGCCGCGTCGAGCCTGCCCGCCGAGACCGACGGCGCGGCCGATGACGGCGGCGCCGAATACCTGTTTCGGCTGGCGTCACCGACCGGGATCTACGGCGGCACCCTGGAGGTGTTTCGCAACATGATCGCCCGGCACGCGCTTGGCCTCGCCCGGACCTAGGCGTCAGCCGTCCACGGCCTTCAGCCCCACCGCGTGCCGCAGCTGCGCCAGGAACTGGTCGTCGTCGTCGCTGCGCACCATGTAGTGCGACACCGCGAGCCGGATCGCCGTCGCGGCCTTGACCGCACCGTTGGGGCCCGGCAGCAGCCGCTGCAACCGTGACCGCATCACCGGAATCACCCGCGACAGTTGCTCGATCACCACTTCGGGCTCGATATCGACGAGGCGCACACCGGAATACGAGTGCTGATAGTCGACGATGAACCGCAGCGCCGCGTCGAGTTTTGCCGTGCCCCGCAGGCCGGCGGTGGCCCGGCCGATTCCGACGTCGAAGGTGCGGCGCTCAAACGCGCCGAACGCGGCAAGCAGATCCTCCTTGGAGGCGAACCAGCGGTACAGGGTCGGCCGGGAAACCCCGGCCTGCAGCGCCACCTCGGACAGGCTCAGTTTGGTCTGCCCGCTGCGGCTGAGCACCTCGGCGGTGGCCAGCAGAATCCGGTGCTTGGTTGACCCGTCGTCGTCGACGACGGCGGTGTCCGGCTCCGCGGTCGGTTGCTGATCCACTGCTCAAACCTTACAAATCGTGGTGAATGTGTCGTGCCGTTGTGGTGCCACTGTAGGCCCCGCGGCGCGCGGATTCACAGCGCTTGCTGCAGCCGCGCCACCGTGTCGAGGTCGCCCAGCGCCGCCACGGATCGTTGCAGTCCTTCCAAAGCGATGTTTTCGGCTTGCATTCCACCCAGACCGGCGGTGGCCAACGCCGCCACATAGGCATACGCCGCGGCCTGCCGGTAACGCTCCCACAACTGGCCGCGGTCGAGTTCGGGGCCGCCGGCGGCGACCAGCGCCGCCCGATAGGTGCCGACCAGCTCGCGTTCACTGGCCCGCCGCTCCGCCGTGGTCATACTGGTGATCAGGGTGTAGGCCAGGTCGCGGGCCGGATGGCCGCGGCGGACCGCCTGCCAATCCAGCAGGCCGGCCGCGCCGTCGCGGAAGTAGCAGTTGCCCGGGTGGGCATCACCGTGCAGCACGGTATGCGGCGGCGCGTCGATCAGCCGGGCCACCGCGGGATAGTGCTCGATGATGAATCGGCCGTCCTCGACCCCGGACGATCGGCCAGCCGCCGCGCCGACCGGCGCAGCAGCGCGGGCACCAACGGCACGCTGGGATCGCCGGACCCGGAGTACAGCCAGCCCAGCCGCCAGCCGCCCCCGACGGCGG
>PPEA01000556.1 GCA_002967005.1 Mycobacterium talmoniae | reverse complement strand
GGCGCCGGCTGGCAGGCTGCGGCGGCTGAACCCTTCCAGGCGGCTCGGTCACGGCTGCGTCAACGGCTTCTGCGGCGGCGTGGACGCGCCGCGGCGGGGCGGCTGACCGCACGCCGCATCGCCTTCAGGAGCCCGAGCCCGGGAGTTCGGCCTGCACCTCGGCGCGCGTGGCGTCGAAGCTGAAACACCCCCTGATCGGCGAACTCTCGGGCGGCGGGTCGGGATAGCACCAGGCCACGTCGGCGATGACGGTGTCGCCGACCACCGCCGACCAGTACGTCGCGGTCCCCTTGTAGTTGCAGTAGCTCGACGAGTCGGACCGGCGCAGCAGGTCGGTGCGCACCTGCGAGGCGGCCACGTATAGCCGTGGCTCCACCGCGGTTTCGAACACGATCACCGTGTCGTCGGTGTCCACCAGGACGGTGCCGGCAACCGTCACCCGCAACCGTCGCCGGGTGGGCCGGCAGTCGACGCGGTGATACGGGTTGGGTGGATAGTGGACCAGCTGGCGGCCCTCCTCGAACCAGGTATCGACCGCATCCCACGGCACCTGGACGTACCCGGGTGCGGCCGGTTCCGGGCTGCCGGGTAGCCCGCCGACGTCCGCGGCGGGGAACGCGTAGCTGAGCGGGCGGTCCCGGCGGTGCACCAGCAGCGCCCGCTCGGTGTCGATCACCATGTGCCCGTGGCGAAAAGCCTGAACCCGCCGCGGATGCGGTTCGACGTAGACCAGTTCGGCGGGCAGGGGCGGGACGAACCAGCCGGCGGGATTGTGACTGAGCGGACCGCGTCCGGCGACGAGGCTCATCGTGGACTCCTGAGGTTCCGGAGGGTGTGCACCAAGGTTTACAAATCAAACCTTGAATGTCACTCTCTTGGGAAGGTCTGCCGTCGCGGGCCACATTCCGGACCGGATCGAAGGTGGTAGATGCGCTTCGCGATCACCCATCCCATGCACAGCCATCCCTACAATCCGGAGCTGGTGACCGGAGCCGGGGTGGCCACGGTCGCGGCGGCGGCGGAGGCGGCGGGATTCGACGGGTTCGGCTTCACCGACCATCCCGCACCCAGCCAACGCTGGCTTGACGCCGGGGGACACGACGCGCTGGATCCGTTCGTGGCGATGGGTTTGCCGCCGCGCACACCGCCACCCTGCGGCTGATCCCGAACATCGTGGTGTTGCCCTATCGGAACCCGTTCGTGGTGGCCAAATCCGGCGCCACGCTCGATCTGCTGTCGGGGGGCCGGTTCA
>PPEA01000555.1 GCA_002967005.1 Mycobacterium talmoniae | reverse complement strand
CATCCGAGGACAGCCCCCGGCCCCCCGACGGCGGGCAGGCGTCCCCAAAAGGCGGCGGTGCAGCCCGGCCCAGCAGCTCCACCACCCGGCCGGCGTGGTCCGCGTCCAGCGGATGCACGGTGTCCGGAAACTCGCACGGCCCGGCCGCCAGATCCTCCAGCACCAGCACGAACCGGCCGGTCAGGGCGTCGAATGCGGAGCCGAACGCGCGCGGCACCCCGGTGAGCTGCGGCGCCAAATCGCGATAGAACCGCACCTCGGTCTCGGCCAGCCGACCCAACTCGCCGATCAGTCGGGTGCCCGCCGCTCCGGCCGACATTTTGATGAACACCGACGCCGGGACGCCCGCGCCGGTCAGCGCCACCCGGGCCCGGCTGGTCGTCCCGGCGGTGCCATCGAGCACCGTCACCGACGTCACCCGCCGTCCCAGGATCCCGGTGAGCGTGTCGGTGTCCAGGTCGGCGATGCGCCGCGGAAATGTCCGCACGCCGCGCAGCGCCGCGTCGGTGGTCACCCGCGCAATCCCGTGTCCCAGATGCGCTGCCAGCGCCAGCAACGGAGGCACCCGCCGTGCCGTGTGCGTCATCGCGCCGCCTTCCGTCACCGCCCTAGATTACAAATAGCACAGGAATTGTAAAGCTGCCGCACAAAACCGGGATGGCATGGTTGCCTGCTGAAACGAAGCGAGGCGGAAGGTGGACCATGGCCGGACCGATGGACGGTGTTCGTGTCGTCGAACTCGGCGTCTGGGTGGCGGCCCCGGCGGCGGGCGGAATCCTCGCCGACTGGGGCGCGGACGTCGTCAAGATCGAGCCGCCGACCGGGGATCCGGGGCGCACATTCGCCCGGATGCTGGGCGTCCAGGGCGACCTGAACCCGCCGTTTGAGATGGACAACCGCTCCAAACGCGGTGTGGTGCTGGACCTGACCACCGACGCGGACCGGGCGGTGCGCGCGACCTGCTGCATGACGCCGACGTGTTCGTGACCAATGTGCGGCCCGGCGCCCTGCAGCGCCTCGGCCTGGACTACGCCACGGTGGCCGCCGACAACCCCGGGCTGGTCTACGGCCTGATCACCGGCTACGGCGAGACCGGAACCGACGCCGACCGGGCCGCCTTCGACGTGGCCGCGTTCTGGGCCCGCGCCGGGGTGGCGGAGCTGCTGACCCGGCCCGGCGATACGCCGCCGTTTCAGCGGGGCGGCATGGGCGATCACTCGGCAGCCATGACCCTGGTGGCAGCGATCGGGGCGGCGCTGTTCGCCCGGGCGCGGACCGGGGTCGGGCAGCTGGTCACCACCTCGCTGTATCGGCAGGGCGCCTACACGGTCAGCTTCGACCTCAACACCTTCTTGCTCACCGGTCACCCGATCGCGGTCGGGCAGCGCGAGTCGATGGGCAACCCGTGCATGAACAACTATGCGGCCGGCGACGGTCGGCGGTTCTGGATCGTCGGCCTGCAGGCCGCCCGGCACTGGCCGGCGCTGTGCCGGGCGGTGGACCGCCCGGACTGGCTGACCGACCCGCGTTATGCGAGCCCGGCCGACCGCGCCCGCAACGCGGCCACGCTGATCGCCGAGCTGGATGCGATCTTCGCGACCAAGCCGCTCGACGACTGGGCGGCGGTCTTTGCCGGGGAAGACGACTTCTTCTGGTCGCCGATCAACACCCTCGAAGATGTGCTGGCCGACGGTCAGTTCCACGCCGCCGGCGGTGTGGTGTATGTCCCCGACGGCGAGACGACGGTGCCGATGGTCGCCACCCCGGCGGACTTTCACGGCACGCCGTGCGCGCCCCGGTCGCGGGCACCGCGGCTCGGTGAGCACACCGAGCAGGTGCTGGCCGAGCTGCAGGCGCAGCGGGCCGCCCGGGCGAATCCAGACTTTACAGATTGACGTGAAACTGTCACGCTAGGTGCGTCGCGTCGGACGGCCGATCCAGCCCCCGCTCGGCCCAGGACGCCACCCCGCACCGGACCGCTGGCGTGCACCAGCCCCTCGACCGGAGGAATGACCCTGTGACCGCTCACGTTTTCGGTCTCGCCGACCTCACGCCCACACCGCAGCCGCGGACCAACGACGACAGCATCGGCTACCGCCTCGATGTGGTGGCGTCCAGCGTGGTCGAGGTGGTCGGTGCGGCGGGCGGCTGGTTGTATGACCGGCGCGCCGCCGGGTGGCAGGTCAACGTCTTCCTGCCCGGCACCGCGGATCGGCGACCGCTGCAGATCCTCGGGGTGGGCAGCTGGGCGCTGGACGACGCCTTCGCGTCGGGGCGGTGAGCGGGCGCGCGCTGGCGGTCAGCGCGGCCCTGGTCGCCGGCGACGCACGCATCCGCGACATGGTCCGCGCCGCGCTGAACAACACCCGCGCCAGCGTCACCCTCTGGGGCGACGACTGGCCGGTGCCGGTGGACCGCACCATGCAGCCGGCCCACCACCGGCTCAGCGCCGCAGCCCGGGCATTCAA
>PPEA01000554.1 GCA_002967005.1 Mycobacterium talmoniae | reverse complement strand
CATTCAAACAACACGCGCTCACCGCCGGCGGGGGGCCGCACACCGGCGCGGTCGACCCGGCCGAGGCGTTCCTCAGCGACCTCACGCCGTGCCGCGCGGTCGATGCCGACCTCATCCCGCTGGCCCGGTGAGCGGGTCGCGATAGATGAAGAAGTACTACAGCCACACGCTGCTGTACCTACACGAGACGATCGACCTCGGCGGCGGACGCAGCGATCGGTTCACCCAAGCATTCGTCGACACCTACCAGCCGATGATGGAAGACCTCGGCGCCCGGCTGTTCGCGATGTGGGAAACCACGCCCTACAACGGGCACTGGCCGCAGGTCACGATCATCTGGGAGATCGACGGGTTCGCCGACTACGCCCGCATCGGCGCCGCGCAAACCCGCGGCGGCAGCCACCGGGCGGCCGCCGAGGCGTGGGCGTGCTTCCTCGCCGAGATCGCCGCGTCGGGGGAGGGGCGGATCATGTACCCGGGCCCGCACAACAAGACGCTGGCGCAGCTGCGGGACGCCGACTTCGACGCCACGGTGGTGATCCAAGAGATCATGCAAACCAAACCGGGCCGCCAAGACGACTACATCCGGGAGCTGGAACGGCTGTACGTGCCGTGGTCGGAGCGCACCGGGAAACGCTGGCTCGGGTCCTTCACCACCACGTTCCGCTACAACGAGGTCATCCACTATTGGGCGCTGGACGGCGGCTGGGCGGGGTTCGCCGAGCACTATCCGTCCTGGAAAGACCACCCGCCGGCCGAGATCGTCACCTGGATGAGCGTGGCGCCGGCGCTGCGCGACGGCTGGGAGGATTCCATCCTGCACGCCCTGACCCCCTCCCCGCTGCAGTGAGCGAGGTGGTGATGCCGGATTTCGCCTACGACCCGTTCGACGCCGCGGTGATGGCGAATCCGTTGCCGTACTACCGGATTCTGCGGGATCGGCACCCGGTGTACTACCTGCCGCAGTGGGACACCTTCGCCATCTCCCGGTTCGACGACATCTGGCGGGTATTGCAGGTCGCCGACGGTACCTTCGTCGCCTCGGAGGGCACCCTGCCCGCCGCGACCGTGTTGGCGTCCCACAACGACGGCCCGGTGGCCGATCCGCCGCTGCACCCGATGCCGTTTCACGCCGTGTTCGACGCGCCGGTCCTCGACGGGCTGCGGCGCGCCC
>PPEA01000553.1 GCA_002967005.1 Mycobacterium talmoniae | reverse complement strand
CGCGTCGCCCTGGTGACCGGAGCCGCCCGCGGCCAGGGCCGGGCCATCGTGCGGCGGCTGCGCGCCGACGGCTACGCGGTCGCCGCCTGCGACGTCAACGGCGCCGACCTCGACGCCGCCGTCGACGGATTGGCCGACGACGCGGTGATCGCGGTGCCACTGGACGTCACCGCCCCGTCCCAATGGGAGCACGCCGTCACCCGGGTGGTGGACCGGTTCGGCGGATTGACCGCGCTGGTCAACAACGCCGGCGTGCTGCACCGGGCGTCGATCGCCGACGAAACGGTCGCCGGTTTCGAAAACGCGTGGCGGGTCAACTGTTTGGGCGCCTTCCTGGGGATTCGCGCCTGCCTGGAGCCGTTGCGGCGCGCCGACGGCGCGGCCGTGGTCAACACCTGCAGCACCGGCGCGATCCGGCCGTTCCCGCAGCACAGCGCCTACGGATCGTCGAAGTGGGCGCTGCGCGGGCTGACCCAGACCGTGGCCGCCGAACTCGCCCCGACCGGGATCCGGGTCAACGCGGTATTCCCCGGCCCGATCGCCACCCCGATGCTCGACGACACCACCCAGCAGCGGCTGGCCGCCGTCGCCCCCGCGGGGCGGCTGGGCCGACCGACCGAAGTCGCCGACGCGGTCGCGTTTCTGGTGTCCCCGCAGTCGTCCTTCATCACCGGGGCCGAACTCGTCGTCGACGGTGGGCAATGCCTGCAGATCCGATGAAACACGCGCGGCCCAACCCGTCGGTGGGCATCATCGGCGCCGGGCCGGGCGGGCTGGCGTTGGGAATCCTGCTGGCGCGCGCCGGGTTTGACGACTTCACCATCTTCGACCGCGAGGACGGGGTGGGCGGCACCTGGCGGATCAACACCTATCCCGGGCTGGCGTGCGACGTCAAATCGCATCTGTACTCCTACTCGTTCGACCTGAACCCGCACTGGTCGCGGCTGTGGTCCGGGCAAGCCGAGATCCTGGACTACTTCGAACGCTGCGCCGACGACCACGGGCTGCGGCCGCATCTGCGGCTGCGCACCGAGATTCGCGCCGCACGCTGGGAGGCGGGCACCCACCAGTGGTGTGTGACCACCAGCGGCGGCGCCGAGCACCGGTTCGACATCCTGGTCTCGGCGGTCGGCCTGTTCACCCAGCCCGTGCTGCCGGATCTGGTGCACGAGGAGCCGTTCACCGGAACCGTGATGCATTCGGCACGTTGGGATCATTCGGTTCGGCTCGACGGCGCGCGGGTCGCGGTGCTCGGCACCGGCTCCACCGCCGCGCAGCTGGTGCCCGAACTGGTCAAAACCGCCGACAAGGTCTACTCGGTGCAGCGCTCACCGACCTGGATCCTGCCCAAACCCGACCGGCACTACAGCCAGCGGGAGCGCTGGGTGTTCGCCCATATTCCGTTGGCCAAACGGCTGTACCGGACCCGGCTGTGGCTGCGCAGCGAGGCCAACATCGCGGTGATCGAGCACGGCAGCGACAAAACCCGGGAATTCACCGCCGTCGCGCGCCGGCTGCTGGAGACGACGGTGGCCGACCCGGAGCTGCGTCGTAAGCTGACCCCGCAGCACCCGCTGGGCTGCAAGCGGCTGGTGTTCTCCTCGGACTACCTGCCCGCGTTGACCCAACCCAATGTCGAAGTGGTGAGCAGCCCGGCGCGGGCGCTGCGCGGCCGGTCGCTGGTGACCGCCGATGGTGTCGAACGCGACGTCGACATCGTGGTGTGCGCCACCGGCTATGCCGCCGCCGACTACCTCGGCCAGATCGAAGTGACCGGCGAACACGGCACGGCGCTGCGCGAGGTGTGGCGCGACGGGGCGCACGCCTATCTGGGGATGACGGTGCCCGGCTTCCCGAACTTCTTCATGCTGTACGGACCGAACACCAACGTCGGCTCCAACAGCGTGATCTTCGTGCTGGAAGCCCAAGCCCGCTACATCGTGCGGGCCGTGAAATACCTGCGGCGCCATCGCAAGACCTACGTCGCGGTGCGGCCCGCCGCGATGGCCCGGTTTTTGGCCAGCATCGACCGGTGGATGCAAGGCACGGTGTGGACGACCCGGTGCAGCAACTACTTCCGGGCGGCCAACGGGCGGGTGGTCACCCAATGGCCGCGCAGCGCGCGGGCCTTTTGGGCGATGACCCGCCGATTCCGGCCCGCCGACTTCACCTTCGACCCGGCCGCGGTACCCCAAACCCGGGCGCCGTCGGTCGGGCACCGGTAGTCATGCTGGATCCCGAACTGCGCGCGGTGGCGGCGCCGTCGAGCCCGCTGACGGCGCAGACGCTCGGGCCGACCCGGGTGTCGCTGAACCAG
>PPEA01000552.1 GCA_002967005.1 Mycobacterium talmoniae | reverse complement strand
GTACACCGGCTGACCGCGGCGGCCGAGCAGAATCCCGCCGCCCAGCAAGGTGCCGGCGCCGTTGGCCGCACTGCCGGGTTCGCACGGCGTCAACCCCTCGGTGGCGCAGGCCGGGCAGTGCCCGCAGCGCGGCAAAAACGTCATCACCACCCGTTGCCCGACGGTCAGGTCCCCGACGGCGGCACCGACCCGTTCGACGATCCCGGCGGCTTCATGACCCAGCAGCATCGGCACCGGGCGCACCCGGTTGCCGTCCACCACCGACAGGTCGGAGTGGCAGAGGCCGGCGGCCTCGATCCGGACCAGCAACTCGTCCGGGCCCGGCGGCGCCAACTCCAGATCCTCGACCCGCAGCGGCCGGGACTGGGCGTAGGGCCGGGGCAACCCGATTCGCTCCAGCACCGCGCCCCGGATTCCGGTCATGTTGGAATACAACCATGACAGACAGCCGCGGGCGGACGGAGCCGTCGGTTCCCGCCGGGTCCGAGCAGCTCACCAGCCACGACTTTCCGGTGCTGTGGCCGGTACTGACCCGGTGGGCCGACAACGACATGTTCGGCCACCTCAACAACGCGGTCTACTACCAACTGTTCGACACCGCGATCAACGGCTGGATCAACACCAGCATCGACCTGGATCCGCTGGCCACGCCGTCGCTGGGCATCGTCGCCGAATCCGGGTGCCGGTATTTTTCCGAACTGCGGTTTCCCGAGCGCCTGGTGGTGGGGCTGGCGGTGACCCGGCTCGGGCGCAGCAGCGTGACCTACCGGCTCGGCGTGTTCCGGGCCGGCGAGGAACTCGATGCCGGTGAACCCCAGGCCATCACCGCGCTCGGGCACTGGGTGCACGTCTACGTCGACCGCGCCACCCGGCGGCCGGTCCCGATCGCCGACCCGATCCGGGAGCTGCTGGCCACCGCGTGCGTGTAGGGCCGCCCGGGCCCGTCGATATGCTGGCGCGCATGCCAATCGTGAGCAAGACCGTGGAGGTCGCCGCCGACGCGGCGTCGATCATGGCCATCGTGGCCGACTTCGAGGCGTATCCCCAGTGGAACGAGGAAATCAAGGGCCTGTGGATCCTCGCCCGCTACGACGACGGCCGGCCCAGCCAGGTCCGCCTGGACGCTTCGGTGTCCGGCTTCGAGGGCAGCTACATCCAGGCGGTGTACTACCCCAGCGCCACCCAGATCCAGACCGTCATGCAGCAAGGCGACCTGTTCAGTAAGCAGGAGCAGCTGTTTTCGGTGGTGGAGATGGGTGCGTCCACCCTGTTGACGGTCGACATGGATGTGGACACCCAGATGCCGGTGCCCAAGCCGATGGTCAAGAGCATGATCAACAACGCGCTGGACCACCTGGCCAACAACCTCAAGCAGCGCGCCGAACAGCTGGCCGCCAGCTAGCGCGAGCAGCTATCCGGCGGCTTCACCCCACGGTGGGGGATGAAAATTGCGCCGACTGTGCGGTTTCATACGCTTTTCGGCGACGGGGCGTATGAATCCGCACAGTCACGAAAGGTCTGCGAGGCGGGTTAGCGCCAGATGCCGCTGCGCTCCAGCTTGGCGGTCAGCCGCTGGGCGCCGTCGCTGAACTGCCAGCCGACGTGCTCGGCCACCGCCGCGGCGTCGCGGGCCCGCAGCGCCGCGATCAGCCCGCGGTGGTTATCGACCGCGGCCGCACCCCAATCCGGGTCGGCGGCGTACACCAACGCCGGCATGTAGCGGGCGGCGTGCAACAAAAACCAGGCCAACTTGATCCGGCCGCTGGCCAGGTTGAACACCCGGTGGAAGGAAAACTCGATCCCGGCGATCGCCTCGGTGTCGGTGGACCCGACGGCCGCGGCCAGCAGGTCGGTGAGCCGGTCCAGTTCATCGATGTCGGCGTCGGTGATGCGCTCGGTGGCGGTGACGGCCAGCTCCCGGGCGATCGTGGCCTGCAACCAAAAGATGTCGGCGATGTCTTGACGGGTCAGCGGCAACACCACATGGCCGCGATGCGGTTCTAGCTGCACCATGCCCTCGCCGCGCAGCTTGAGCAGCGCCTCGCGCACCGGCGTCACGCTGACCCCGAGCTGCGCCGCGGTCTCGTCGAGCCGGATGAACGTCCCCGGCCGCAGCGACCCGGACATGATGGCCGCCCGCAGGTGTCCGGCGACTTCGTCGGACAGTTGTGAGCGGCGCACCGTGGGCGGGACCCCGGGTGCGGCCGTGGGCGGGACGCCGGTCGGATCGGGACCCTGGACTTGTCTTCGCGCTGCCAACGCCATAGTGTGACCCAGGCAACACGAAATTTGATCAAATATCAACTTGCCCTAAATCACGAAGGGACATGCAGCGTTGACCGCCCAGTTAATTGGCCAGCAGACCTCCACCGAGCAGCCCTACCGTGCGCGACGGCAGAACTGGATTAACCAACTCGAACGGCACGCACTGATGCAGCCCGACCGGCCGGCGCTGAGGTTTCTGGGCAACACCGTGACGTGGGCCGAACTGCGCCGCCGGGTGGTGGCGCTGGCCGGTGCCCTCAGCCGTCGCGGAGTGGGTTTCGGGGACCGGGTGATGGTGCTGATGCTCAACCGCACCGAGTTCGTCGAATCGGTGCTGGCCGCCAACATGATCGGCGCCATCGCGGTCCCGGTGAACTTCCGGTTGACACCACCGGAGATCGCGTTCCTGGTCGGCGACTGCGAGGCGCGGATCATGATCACCGAGTCGGTGCTGGCGCCGGTGGCGACCGGGGTGCGTGAGATCGCGCCGCTGCTCAGCGAGGTGGTGGTGGCCGGCGGCGACACCCAGGACGGCCTGCAGGGCTACGAGGACTTGATCACCGAGGAGCCGGATCCCGGTGCCTCGCTGGAGCTGCCCGACATCCCCAACGATTCGCCGGCGCTGATCATGTACACGTCGGGAACCACCGGGCGGCCCAAGGGCGCGGTGCTCACCCACACCAACCTCACCGGGCAGACGATGACGGCGTTGTACACCAGCGGCGCCGACATCAACAACGACGTCGGTTTCATCGGTGTCCCGTTCTTCCACATCGCCGGGGTCGGCAACCTGTTGACCGGGATGTGGCTGGGCACCCCGACCGTGATCCATCCGCTCGGCGCGTTCGACCCCGGACAGTTGCTCGATGTGCTGGCCGCCGAGAAAGTCACCGGCATCTTCTTGGTGCCCGCGCAGTGGCAGGCGGTATGCGCTGCCCAGCAGGCCAATCCGCGCGACGTGCGGCTGCGGGTGATGTCCTGGGGCGCCGCCCCGGCCTCCGACACCTTGCTGCGCCAGATGTCGGAGACGTTCCCGGGCACCCAGATTCTCGCCGCGTTCGGTCAGACCGAGATGTCGCCGGTCACCTGCATGCTGCTCGGCGACGACGCGATCAGAAAACGTGGCTCGGTCGGCAAGGTGATCCCCACCGTGGTCGCGCGGGTGGTCGACGAGAACATGAACGACGTGCCCGTCGGCGAGGTGGGGGAAATCGTCTACCGCGCACCGACGTTGATGAGCGGCTACTGGAACAACCCGGGGGCCACCGCGGAGGCGTTCGCCGGCGGCTGGTTCCATTCCGGTGACCTGGTCCGGATGGACGCCGACGGCTATGTGTGGGTGGTGGACCGCAAGAAGGACATGATCATCTCCGGCGGGGAGAACATCTACTGCGCCGAGGTGGAGAACGTCTTGGCCAGTCACCCCAGCATCGTCGAGGTCGCCGTGATCGGTCGGTCCGACGAGAAATGGGGCGAGGTGCCGATCGCGGTCGCGGCCGTCGCCACCGACGATGCGCAACGCCCGCTGCGCATCGAGGACCTCGACGATTTCCTCACCGAGCGACTGGCCCGCTACAAGCACCCCAAGGGGCTGGAAATCGTTGACGCGCTCCCGCGCAACCCCGCGGGCAAGGTGCTCAAGACCGAACTGCGGGTCCGCTACGGCGGCACCAGCGCGCCCCGGGGGCCGTCCGAAACCGGTTAAGCGTCAAGGGATCTTACCCGCCCCACATCAAGTTGACATAACGAATTTTCCCAATCTGGCCTGGAAAAAAGGGCATGATTACGAGGTGACCTGCACAAAGGACACAATCGTGCGGATGCGGTGCATACCCGGTTAGCCATCGGGTATGGTCCTGTGGTCTCTCTTACTACCGGAGAGTAGCGAGGTGGCCGTCACAGACGGATCTGGCAAGGAGGAGGGGTGCGACAGCGGTGACGGCGCCGGCAAGGACGGGCCTCTTCGATTACGTCCGAGATCAGCTAGGGCCCCCGCTGACTATGGTCGGCGGGTTCTTTCGAATGTGCGTGCTGACCGGCAAAGCCCTTTTTATGCCGCCCTTTCAGTGGCGCGAATTCATTTTGATGAGCTGGTTCGTGATGCGGGTGGCGATCATGCCGACCATCGCGGTCTCGATCCCGTTGACCGTGCTGCTGATCTTCACGCTGAACATCCTGCTCGCACAAATCGGCGCCTCCGACATTTCCGGGTCGGGCGCGGCCATCGGCGCGGTCACCCAGCTCGGACCGCTGACCACCGTGCTGGTGGTCGCCGGCGCCGGGTCGACCGCCATCTGTGCTGACCTAGGGGCCCGCACCATTCGCGAGGAAATCGACGCGATGGAGGTGCTGGGCATCGACCCCATCCACCGGCTGGTGGTACCGCGGGTGCTGGCCGCGACCCTGGTCGCGACCCTGCTGAACGCGCTGGTGATCACCGTGGGTCTGGTCGGCGGCTTCATCTTCGGCGTCTACCTGCAAAACGTGTCGGGCGGTGCGTATCTGTCCACCCTGACCCTGATTACCGGTCTGCCCGAAGTCGTGATCGCGACGGTCAAGGCGGCGACGTTCGGTCTGATCGCCGGCCTGGTCGGCTGCTATCGCGGGTTGACGACGCGGGGTGGCTCCAAGGGGTTGGGCACCGCGGTCAACGAAACCGTGGTGCTGTGCGTGATCGCGTTGTTCGCGGTGAACGTGGTGCTGACCACCATCGGTGTGCGATTCGGAACGGGGCGCTGACATGTCGACCGCCGCTGTCCTTCGCGCCCGCTTCCCGCGGATCGCCGCCAATGTCGACCGCTACCCCGGCATGCTGGGGCGGGCGCTGGAGCGCATCGGGAAGCTGGCCTGGTTCTCGGTCGTCAGCGTCGGCCAGATCGGGTGGGCACTGCGCCGCTACCGCAAAGAAATGCTGCGGCTGATCGCCGAGATCGGGATGGGCACCGGCGCCATGGCCGTCGTCGGCGGCACCGTGGCGATCATCGGTTTCACCACGCTGGCCGGCGCCTCACTGGTCGCCATCCAGGGCTTCGCGTCGCTGGGCTATATCGGGATCGACGTGTTCACCGGATTTTTCGCCGCGCTGATCAACGTGCGCCTCGCCGGCCCGGTGGTCACCGGGATCGCGCTGGCCGCCACCGTCGGCGCCGGGGCCACCGCTGAGCTCGGCGCCATGCGGATCAGCGAGGAGATCGACGCGCTGGAGGTGATGGGCATCAAGTCGATCGCGTTCCTGACCTCCACCCGGGTGGTCGCCGGGCTGGTGGTGATCGTCCCGCTGTACGCGATGGCGATGCTGATGTCGTTTGTGTCCCCGCAGCTGGTCACCACGCTGATCTACGGCCAACCATCGGGTACCTACGACCACTACTTCCGGACATTCCTGCGTCCCGACGACGTGTTCTGGTCGTTCGCCGAGGTCATCATGATCGCGGTGGTGGTGATGGTCACGCACTGCTACTACGGCTACACCGCCAGCGGCGGGCCGGTCGGCGTCGGCGAGGCCGTCGGCCGCTCGATGCGGCTGTCCCTGGTCTCGGTGAATGTTGTTGTCCTACTGGCCGAGTTGGCGCTGTACGGCACCAACGCCAACTTCAACCTCACGATGTGAGCGCGCCATGACCACTCCCGCGAAGGTAAACAAGATCTCCAACCCGCCGTACAAGGTGGCGGCGGTGGTGTTGGTGGCGCTGTTGGCCGTCATCGTCGCCCTGGTCTATGTGCAGTTCCGGGGCGGGTTCACCCCCGAGTACCGGCTGACCATGATCGCCAACCGGGCCGGGTTGGTGATGGATCCCGGTGCCCCGGTGACCTACAACGGCGTGCAGATCGGCCGGGTCGCCAGCATTTCGGAGGTGCAGCGGGAGGGCAAGCCGGCGGCCCAATTCGCGCTGGACGTCAAACCCCGCTACATCAAACTGATTCCGCAGAACGTGGTGGCCAACATCGCGGCCACCACGGTGTTCGGCAACAAGTATGTGGCGTTGACCTCCCCGAAAAAGGAGGAGGACGGGGAAGAACCCAGCGCCAAACGGATCAGCTCCAAGGATGTGATCGACGCGCGGTCGGTCACCACCGAGTTCAACACCTTGTTCCAGACGATCATGCAGATTTCGGAGAAGGTGGACCCGGTCAAACTGAACCTGACGCTCAGCGCGGCCGCTGACGCGTTGACCGGGTTGGGCGACAAGTTCGGTGCTTCGCTGGTTAACGCCAACAACATCCTCGACAACGTCAACCCGCGGATGGACCAGGCCCGCCACGACATCCGGCAGCTGTCCGCGTTGGCGGATGTCTACGCCGACGCCTCACCGGATTTGTGGGACGCGTTGAACAACGCGGTCACCGCGGCGCACACCCTGCACGAGCACGAGGCCGATCTGGACGCCGCGTTGCTGTCGGCGGCCGGTTTCGGCAACACCGGCGAGGACATCTTCAACCGCGGCGGTCCGTACCTGGTGCGTGGCACCGCCGACCTGGTGCCCACCACCGAGCTGCTCGACACCTACAGCCCCGAGTACTTCTGCATGCTGCGCAACCACCACGACGCCGCACCGAAGGTCTTCGCCGCATTCGGTGGTGACAACCACTACTCGCTGAAAACCGAGACCGGGCTGCTGTCGGGGGCGGGACTGCTGCTGAACCCCATGGTCATTCCGCTCGTCGCGGGAACGCTGGGACAGGGGGCGCTGTTCGGGTTGGTCGGCGGGGCGCAGAACCCGTATGTCTACCCGGACAACTTGGGGCGGGTGAACGCGCACGGCGGCCCGGCCGGCGCGCCGGGATGCTGGCAGCCGATCACCCGTGACCTGTGGCCGGCACCGACCCTGGTCGTGGACGACGGCGCCAGCATCGCGCCGTACAACCACCTTGAGGTCGGGTCGCCCTGGGCCATCGAGTACGTCTGGGGTCGCCAAGTCGGGGAGAACACGATCAACCCATGAAAATCACCGGTACCGCTGTCAGGCTCGGCATCATCTCGGTGGTGCTGTTGATGTTCACCGCGTTGATCATCGTGGTGTTCGGTCAGATGCGCTTCGGTCGGACCAACAGCTACTCCGCGGAGTTCAGCAACGCCAGCGGGTTGCGGCAGGGACAGTTCGTGCGGGCCTCCGGGGTCGAGATCGGCAAGGTCAAGCGGCTCAAGCTGGTTGACGGCGGCCGGCGGGTGCGGGTCGATTTCGACGTCGACCGGTCCCTGCCGCTGTTTGAGTCGACGACCGCGCAGATCCGCTACGCCGACCTGATCGGCAACCGCTACGTGGAACTCAAGCGCGGTGAGGGGGAAGGCTCCGATCGGCGACTCCCGCCGGGCGGATTCATCCCGCTGTCGCGCACCGAGCCCGCCCTGGACCTCGACGCGTTGATCGGCGGTTTCAAACCCGTGTTTCGGGCGCTGGACCCGGAGAAGGTGAACACCATCGCGTCGTCGATCGTGACGGTCTTTCAGGGGCAGGGCGGCACCATCAACGACATCCTCGACCAGACCGCACAGCTGACCGCGCACATCGCCGAACGCGACCAGGCGATCGGCGAGGTCGTCAAGAACCTCAACATCGTGCTGGACACCACGGTGCGGCATCGCAAGGAATTCGACCAAACCGTCAACAACTTCGAGGTGCTGATCACCGGGCTGAAGAACAAGGCCGATCCGCTGGCCGCCGGCACCGCGCATATCAGCGACGCGGCCGGCACGCTGGCGGCGCTGCTGGCCGACAACCGCGCGCTGCTGCACGACAGCGTCAACTACGCCGAGGCGCTGAACGGTCCACTGATCCAGGATCTTCCCGACCTGAACCGCAAGATCGAAGAGTTTCCGGTCAACATGAACAAGATTGGGCGCTCGGGCGGCCTCTACGGTGACTTCTTCAACTTCTATCTGTGCGACATCTCGCTGAGGTTGAACGGCCTGCAACCCGGTGGCCCCGTTCGCACTGTGCGGCTCACGCAGCAGCCGACGGGTAGGTGCACGCCGCAATGAGGACACTGGAGCCGCCCAACCGGCGTCGTATTGGGCTGATGGGCATCATCGTGGTGCTGCTGATGGTCGGGGTGGGCCAAAGCCTCACCAGCGTGCCGATGCTGTTCGCCCGGCCGAGCTATTACGGGCAGTTCGCCAACACCGGCGGGCTGCACAAGGGCGACAAGGTCCGCATCGCCGGCATGGACATCGGCAAGGTGGAAGACATCGCCATCGCGGGCGACCACGTGGTGATGAAGTTCTCCGTCGGCGACACCACCATCGGCAACGAGAGCCGACTGGCGATCCGGACCGATACCATCCTGGGCCGCAAGGTGCTTGAGGTCGAGCCGCGCGGCGCGCAGCAGTTGCGTCCGGGCTCGACCCTGCCGCTGGGGCAAAGCACCACCCCGTACCAGATCTACGACGCGTTCCTGGACGTCACCAAGGCCACCGACGAGTCGAGCGGCTGGAACGTCCAGACCGTCAAGGACTCGCTCAACGTGTTGTCGCAGACCGTCGACGAGACCTATCCGCACCTGAGCGCGGCGTTGGACGGGGTGGCCAAATTCTCCGACACCATCGGCAAACGCGACGAGCAGATCAAACATCTGCTGGCCCAAGCCAATCAGGTGGCCAGCGTACTGGGGGATCGCAGCCAACAGGTCAACGCGTTGCTGGTCAACGCGCAGACGCTGCTGGCCGCGTTCAACCAACGCAGCCGCGCCATCGACGCGCTGCTGGCGAACGTCTCCGCGGTGTCGGCGCAGGTGCAGGGCTTCATCAACGACAACCCCAACCTCAACCATGTGCTTGAGCAGCTGCGCACCCTCACCGACATGCTGGTGGAGCGCAAGGGCGACCTCGCCGAATCGTTCATCCGGGCCGCAAAATTCGCCGGCGCGTTGAACGAGGCGATCGCCTCCGGGCCGTACTTCAAGGTGATGATCGTCAACCTGCTGCCGTATCAAATCCTGCAGCCGTGGGTGGATGCGGCCTTCAAGAAGCGCGGCATCGATCCCGAGGAGTTCTGGCGTAACGCCGGGTTGCCGTCGTTCCGGTTCCCCGACCCCAACGGCACCCGGTTCCCGAACGGGGCACCGCCCGCGGCGCCGCCGGTGTTGGAGGGTACCCCCGAGCATCCGGGGCCGGCGGTGCCACCGGGATCGCCGTGCTCCTACACGCCTGCGGCCGGTGCGTTGCCGACCCCCGGCATTCCACTGCCGTGTGCGCTGACCGAACATCTCCCGTTCGGCGCCCCGCCCTCGGGCGGCTACGGGGCACCCGATGTGCTGTCGCTGCCGCCGAACCCCGACGCCACGCCGGGACCGGGCATCACGATCTCCGGGCTGCCCGGTGAGACACCCCCGATGGTTCCCGGCGTCCCGGTGCCGCAGCCGGAGGGCCCACCGGGTGCCCGGACCGAACCGGTCGCCCCGGTGGCCGGGCCCGGCCCGGCCAACCCCGGGGCGGCACCGCCGCCGGGCCCGTTGCCGCCCGGCCCACCGGCACCGCCGGGACCCGGCCCGCAGATCTCCGGCGGCGAGCTGTGCATGAATGTGTTGTTCTGTCCCGGGCAAGGGGGCTAACGGATGTCGACCCTCTTCGACTTGCGCACCTGCAGATGCCGCGGCTGACCCGCACCTCGGTGATCCTCGGCATCGTGGCGGTGGTGGTGGCATTGGTCGCCGGCATCGTCGGCTGGCAGCTGTACCGCAAGCTGACCACCAACACGGTGATCGCCTATTTCACCGAGGCCAACGGGATCTACCCGGGGGACCGGGTGGAGATCATGGGGGTGCCGGTGGGCGCGATCGACAAGATCGAACCGGCCGGCGATCAGATGAAGGTGACGTTCCACTACGCCAACAAGTACAAGGTTCCCAAAGACGCCCGCGCGGTGATCGTCAACCCGACCCTGGTGGCCTCGCGCAACATCCAGTTGGAGCCGCCCTACACGGGTGGGCCGGCGCTGCAAGACAGCGCGGTGATCCCGGTGCAGCGCACCCAGGTGCCGGTGGAGTGGGACCAGCTGCGTAACGACCTCACCCGCATCATCAAAGACCTCGGCCCCACCAAGGAGCAGCCCAAGGGCCCGTTCGGCGACGTCATCGAGTCCTTCGCCGACGGTTTGGCCGGCAAGGGCGACCAGATCAACACCACCCTCAACAGCCTGGCGACGTCGCTGACCGCGCTGGGCGAGGGACGCGGCGACTTCTTTGCGGTGGTGCGCAGTTTGGCGTTGTTCGTCAACGCGCTGCACGAAAACGACCGGCAGTTCGTCGCGTTGAACAAGGACCTGGCGCAGCTGACCGGGAACCTCACCAACTCCGACCAGGAACTGGCCGACGCCATCCAACAGGTCGACAAGCTGCTGCCGACGCTGCGGACGTTCCTCGACCAGAACGGGCCGGTGCTGACCCACGACATCAACAACCTGTCCGAGGTGACCACCGCGCTGGTGCAACCCGACGCGTTGGACGGTATCGAGACCGTCTTGCACGTGTTGCCGGCGCTGCAGTCCAACCTCAACGGCATCTACCACCCGGCCAACGGCGGTGTCACCCAGATCCCGGCGCTGAACATGTTCGCCAATCCGTTGTCGTTCATCTGCAGCGCCATCCAGGCCGGCAGCCGGCTCGGTTACCAGGAGTCAGCCGAGTTGTGTGCGCAATACCTGGCACCGATCATGGACGCCATCAAATTCAACTACCTGCCCTTTGGGCTGAACCCGTTCCAGCCGGCCGCCGTGCTGCCCAAGCAGGTTTCCTACAGCGAGGAACGGCTGCGGCCACCGCCCGGGTACAAGGACACCACCGTGCCCGGGATCTTCGCCAAAGACACCCCGACGTCGCACGGCAACCACAACTCCGAAGGCTGGATCGTGGCTCCCGGAATGCAGAACACCCAGGTTGGCGGCTTCACCGCGGCCATGCTGACCCCGGAGTCGCTGGCCGAGCTGCTGGGCGGGCCGAACATCGTGCCGCCACCGGATGGGCAGACCCCGCCCGGGGCGCCCAACGACTACGACGAGCAGAATCCCTTGCCGCCGCCCTGGTACCCGCAGCCCG
>PPEA01000551.1 GCA_002967005.1 Mycobacterium talmoniae | reverse complement strand
GGGACGATGTCGCCCCGGCGGGACCCCGCCGCCGGTCAGCGACCCGCTGACGCGGCCGGGCACCGGGACGGTCGAGTGCAACGGCCAGCAACCTAACCCGTGTGTATACACTCCGGGTGCGGCGCCCTCAGCGATCTACAGTCCGTCCAGTGGACAGCTGATTGGGCCCGACGGCGTCAGATACACCGTCGATAACTCGAGCAACACAGGAGACGACGGATGGAAGGAGATGCTGGCACCGGTCAGCTGAACCACCCCGAACCTGACGCCACGTCGTCGCCCACGGATGAAATGGACCAGACCAGCACGGCGGCTGCTTCGCCAGAAGCGGCCGCCGGAACCGACCAGACCAGCACCGAACCCGCCGCTGACCTGCCGGAGGCTGACGCCGCCGGTGGCGATGCGGTAGTCCGGGGTCCGTCGCGACTGCGGGGCCGCTGGCTGATCGGCATCGCCGCGGTGCTGATCGTGCTCGCCGGCGTGCTGGGTGCGGGTGGTTACCTGGCGCTGCGTTTCCACCGCGACAGCCAAGCCACCGCACGGGCCGACGGGGCCGCCATCGCCGCGGCCAAGGACTGCATGACCGCACTGAACGCACCCGATCCGGCGGCGATGCAGGCCAGCCAGCGCAAGATTATCGAGTGCGCCACCGGTGCCTTCGAGGCACAAGCCCCGATGCTGAGCAGCCTGCTCGCCGACGCCTACGCCCAGGCGGATGTCCACGTGCAACTGCTGGACCTGCGGGCGGCGGTGGAACGCAACAACGACGACGGGTCCATTGACGTGTTGACGGTGCTGCGGCTCATCGTGTCGAGCACCGGCAAGGAAGTGAGCTATCGGCTGCGGGTGACGATGGCACCGGTGGACGGCGATTACAAGGTGGCCAAGGTCGACCAGGTGGCGCAGTGACCGCAGCGCTGGCGGACGCGCCGACCACCGAGAGCACCGCAGCGGCCGGCGGGAAGTCCGCCGCGCACTGGCCCGCGCGGGCCGGCGCATTCGTCGTCGACGTGCTACCCGCCACCGGTGTGGTCGCCTCGGCGGCGCTGGCCGCGTTGACCCTGCCGCCGTACGGACTGTGGTGGTGGATCTGCGTCTGGGTCGGCGGCGTAGCGATGCTGGCGATTCCGGTCAACCGGGTGATCCTGCCGTCGGTCACCG
>PPEA01000550.1 GCA_002967005.1 Mycobacterium talmoniae | reverse complement strand
TGGTGGAGCGGCCAGGTCGGGGTCGGCGGTGCCGGGAATCCGGGGCGCCGGAGCCGTCCACCACGGCAGCGGCGGATTCGGGTCTTCCAGGTTCGGGTTCGGGTTGATCAGCGGGAACCCGTCGGCGATGAGGTTGCCGTCGGGGCCGATGTGGGTGCCACGGGGCGGCTCGAGACCGGCGGGGAAGTGGTAATTCTGCGGCAGCATCGACTCGGGCAGGTCGGGTCGCTGGGCAACCAGCGGCGCGGTGTAACAGCTGGGCCCCTTGAGCTCGCCGTAGCGGGGGCAGTCCGCCCGGGTGTAGGTGTAGGTCGGGGTCAGCGACAGGTTCACCCGCATGTTGCCGGTGTCGACATCGTCAATCCAGACGTTTTCGAAGAACAGGTCGGACAACTTATGCACCCGGGTGAAGATCGGTACGAAGTGATGCGCGTTTTGGGCGAACACGCCCAGCGCCGGGGTCAGGTCATGGCTCATCTGGATCAGCTGGTCGATGTGGTTGTCGATCGCGGTCCGGGTGGTGCCCAACGTGTTTTGCGAACCGGCGATCAACGATTCCAGCTGCGCGCGGGTCTCGGCGAAGGTCTGCATCGGTCTGATCGCCTCGTGCAGGGCGTCGACGAGATCGGGCGCGGTGTCCTGCAACCCGCGGGTCGCGTCCAGCAGCGCCGACACCGTCGACGGGGCCTCCGGGTCGGTGGCGACGATGGCGTCGAGTTCGTTCAGGATGTGGGTCAGCTGACCGGCCGCGGTGAGCAGCTTGGTCCGCTTACGGTCGGTGGCCTCCCCGACGGCGGCCAGAATGCCAAGGGTGTGGTCCTCGCGTCCCCGCCCGGTCGCGGCGAGGAGGTCGCGCAGCTTGGAAATGGTGCTCTGGAAGATCACCGTCGGCAGCTTGTTGGGGTCCTCCTCGGGGATGTGGGCGCCGTTGCCGATGGCGGCGCCGCGATGCCCCTCACCGGGGTCGACCAGTTGCACCGAGGACACCGCGAACACGTTGGACGGCACCACCCGCGCGGTCACGGTGGCGGGGATGTCTTTGGCGTATTGGGGTTTGAGGTCGATGTACACGTAGTTGGGTTTGCCGTAGGCCGCCGGGGTGACGTCCTTGACCGAGCCGACCAGCAGCCCGTGGTACTTCACGTCGGATTGGCTGGGCAGGCCGTCGCCGACGTTGTGCAAATCGGCGACCACCCGCACGTACTCGTTGAGCCGGCCGGTGGATTTGTACAGCAGGGTGGCGGTGACCGCGATGATCACCGCGAAGATGGCCAGCCCGTAGCCGAGCAGCTGTTGGTCGGTGGGGCCGCGGCCGTCCAGATCGAGCGAATTACCCATCTACCCACCAAACCTCGCGCCGGCGTCGATGCTCCACAGCGCCATGGTCAGCAGCATGTTGAACATGATCACCACGGTGATGGAAGCCCGCATGGCGTGCCCGGCGGCCACCCCGACGCCTTCCGGCCCGCCGCTGGCGTAGAAGCCGTAGTAGCACTGGATGGTCGACGAGATCCACACGAACACCACGCATTTGATCACCGAGTAGATGATGTCCTTACCCGACAGCATCATGGTGAAGTAGTGCAGGTAGGGGCCGATGGATCCGCCGCTGATGACCCCGGTGGCGACCTGACAGGTCAGGTAGGTGATCGCCAGGCAGGCCACATACAGCGGGATGACGGCGATGATCGAGGACATCAGCCGGGTGGTCACCAGATACGGGATGGGCTTGATCGCGATCGAATCCAGGGCGTCGATCTCCTCGGCGATCCGCATCGCGCCCAGCTGCGCGGTGAACCGGCACCCGGCCTGCATGGCGAACGCCAGCGACGCCATCAGCGGTGCCAATTCGCGGGTGTTCACCAGCGAGGAGATGATGCCGGTGGCCGGGCCCAGCCCGAGCAGGTTCAAGAAGTTATAGCCCTCGATGGCCACCAGCGCGCCCGCGGTGAACCCGAGCACCACCGCCACCCCGGCGGTGCCGCCACCGACCACGATGGAGCCGTTGCCCCAGGCGATGTCCGACAGCAGTCGCAGAAACTCCTTGCGGTAGGACCGCAATACTGCGGGCACCGAGACAGCGGCCCGCACGAAGAACACCACCATGTGCCCCAGCACGATGGCCGGCTTGGACGCCCGGCGATACGCCGCGAGAAACGGTCGGGCGAGAGCGGGAACATAAGGGGTGGCCGTCATGTCACAGCCCCGTCCGCGGGAACAGCACGTTGTAGAGCTGGCTGATGCCGACGTTGACCATCATCAGCAGCAGGATCGCCTCCACCACAGCGGCGTTGACGGAGTCGGCCACCCCGGTCGGACCGCCCTTGGTCGACAGCCCCTTCTGGCAGGCCACGATCGCCACGATCGCCCCGTACACGATGGCCTTGAGCAGCGCCACGATCATGTCCTCCGGCGTGGCGAACGAGGAGAACGTCGCCACGAAGCTGCCCGGCGCGCCGTGCTGAAAATAGACGTTGAATAGGTAGCTGGCCAAAAAGCCGACGAAACAGGTGATCCCGGTCAGCGCCACCCCGACCATGATGGCCGCCGCGAAACGCGGCACCACCAGGCGGCGGATCACCGACACCCCCATCACCTCCATGGCGTCGGTCTCCTCACGCATGGTGCGCGAGCCCAGGTCGGCGGTGATCGCCGACCCCACCGCGGAGGCCATCATCACCGCGGCCACCAGCGAGGCGGCCTGCCGAATCACCGCCAGCCCGGCGGCCGCACCGGCCAACGACGTCGCACCCACCTGGTTGGCCAGCAACGCGAACTGAATCGACAGCGTCACCCCGATCGGCAGCGCCACCAAAATCGTCGGCAACACCGCGGTGCCGGCCATGAACGCGCCTTGCCGCAAAAACTCGCCCCACTGAAACCGGCCGGTGAACAGATCGATAAAGAACCACTGCACGGTGCGCACCGCCAAGACGTACTGCTCGCCGACGGTGGTCAACGAGGCCAGCGGATGCCGCTTGACGTACCCGGTGGTCCACTCCTCGATGGCGGCCACACCGTCGGACGCCCGTGCGGGCTGCTGCTCTTCCTGGGTGGTCATGTGCTGCTGCCCGAGCCGCAACCGGCCGTGGCCGTCCACCGGCGGCTGTACAACGCCGCGGTGAGCAGTGCCGGCTGCTGCGCGCTGACGGGGTGATCCACGGCGGACATGTTAACGGCCGTCCTTACCCTGCGGTAGGTTTCTGCAATACCAATTTTGGACGACTGGCATCAGGAGGTCTGGGCGGCCCGAACCGGTGCGTCCAAGGCAATCTACGCGGTCCCGCTGAGACGCCCCCATCTGGCCATCTTCGGCCATCCGGCGACCTGGTGTGGCCGATTCGGGCAAGATGATCGGCGAAGACGGGCGGTCGACAGATGCAAGCCCTGGGAGGATGCCAATGGTGTCGAAAAATGTGCGACAGCGCGGGACCGCCGCACTGGGCACCGGCTGCGCATTGGCCGCGGCCGCACTGCTGACATCCGGTCCGGCAGTGGCCGATTCAGGCCCGCCACCACCGCTGCCGGTGTTCACCCCCGGGCCCTCCGACTGGTCACCGCACTCGGAGATCTGGCCGTACAGCACATTCACAGAGAAGGTGACACCGGAGATGATCAGCGGGATGTCGGACTCCTGCCAATGGTTCGCCGCGCAGTTCGACCCGCTGATGGGTCAGATCAACGACGTCAACCGCGTCCTCGGTGACAACCACGACGTGTACTCCGGTGTGCAGTCGCAGGTCAACGCGGTGGTCGCCAACATCGACCAGTCGACCGGCTTCTTGGCGCCGCGGCTGCAGCCACTGACCATCCGGAACACCCCGAACAACTTCGGCCCGTACTCGCCGATCTACGGCGGTGAACAGATGACCAGCGTGCTCTTTCAACTCTCGAGCATCGCCGACAGCATGAAACGCAAGGAACCGTCCGGGGTTACGCACGCGCATATCGTTCACGCCGCCGGATGGGGCAACGCGTTACGGGATTCGGGCGCCTGTAATTGACGGCCGCGTTGGCAAGTGGCCGAGGCGCGACCCGACAACTACTATCGGCAGCCCCGGTTAACCCGTATGGTGGCCAACCAGAACGCGGGATGTGAGTGGCGGGCTATGGCTTGCCGGTCAGGATGTCCCGACCACCGTCCGGGTTGAGCGCCGGGGTACGGCGCTAGATGGCTCGCGGTGACCGATTCCGGGCGGAGATCACAGGGAGGTTCGTTGAGGTGAAGTCTTCGACAGATACCGCGGCGGTACGCACCGGCGATCCGGACACGGGCGACAAGGACGCTGAGAGGGATGAAGTCGTCGACAACCCGACCGAAGAACCGGAAGAACTAACCGAAAACTCGGACGTAACAGTCGAAGACGCGGCGGCGGACGAGACACCGACGGACGACTCCGCCGACCCCGAATCGGACGACGAACCCCCGGACGCCGAGGAGGGCGCCGCCGAAAAGTCGGCGAAACCGGCGCGGTGGTGGAAGCGGAAGTCCCGGGTCGGGTCCGATTCCCGCGACGACGGCGGGCGGCGCACGTCGCTGACGGCGGTGGCTCGCGGCGGCGGTGTTGGTCCTCGTGCTGGCCGGCGCCGGCTATGAGGGCTGGCTGCTGTACCAGCAGCACCAGAAAGACGTCGCCGCCGCCCAAGCGCTCGAGGCGGCCCAAAAATTCACCCTGGCGTTGACCACTATTGATCCCAACGCCATCGACAAGAACTTCGCCGAAGTCATCGACGGCGCGACCGGTGAGTTCAAGGACATGTACACCCAGTCCACCGAACAGCTCCGGCAGTTGCTCATCGAGAACAAGGCCGTCGCGCACGGCACGGTGATCGAAGCGGCGGTCAAGTCCGCCACCAAGAACAAGGTGGTGGTGGTGCTGTTCATCGACCAGTCGGTGAGCAACGCCGCGGTGCCCCAACCGCAGTTGGATCGCAGCCGCATCACGATGACCATGGAGAAGGTCGACGGCCGGTGGCTGGCCAGCAAGCTCGAGATGCCGTAAGCGCTATACCCACGAGCAGACGCAAAAGCCCCTAATTTCGGTGCGAAATGGGGGCTTTTGCTGGGGGCACCCCCTCTGGGGGACCGCTCGCGCTGCTTAGTTGAACGCGAGCCAGCTCGGCAGCGCGCGCTCGTGGGAGTCGCAGAGCACCTGGCGGGTGTCGCAGGAGCCCTTCGGCGCCCCGGCGCCGGCCCACATCCCGCCGGTGTCGCGCCGCAACACGATCGCCGACGATCCGCCGCCGTCCAGCAGCAGCGCGGTGTCGCTGCCCAGGCCGCGGAACAGGTCCTGGATATTGTCCGGGGTGTAGCTGCCGCCCTGGAATACGTACATCTCGTCCTTGGGCCGCGAGTAGGCCAGCGCGGTGCGCGCCGCGCTAGGACCGCCGTCGTTGAGTTGGCCGGTGTTGCCGGGGGATAACAACCCCAGCCCGCTCACCGCGACGAATCGTTGCCCCTTTTCCACCAACCCGGTGACGACCGGGCCGGCGGCGTCGTAGTCGCCCCCGTCGCGGCCACCGTTGGGCCACAACATCGACGGCGCGCCCGAGGTCGGCAGGATCATCGTCGCCAGCGCGCTCCAGTGCTCATTTCCGCCGGAGAGCCCCTGCTTGCCGGCATACGGGATGGTGCCGGTCAACGGTTGGTTGGCCCGGCCCTGGCCGCGGGTGTTGTCGACGTAGACACCCAGCGGGGAGCTGCACCCCGTCGAGCGCCACGAGCCGCCCTGCTGGCCGCGCACGTCGAAGAAGTTGGCGTTGATCGCGATCGTGGGCTGGCCCAGCACCTGCCAGGCCTGCAGCGGGGAATAGGTTTCGGCCGCCTGCCGCAGGCCCTCGCTGGTGCGGGCTCCGGGGGTGCGTTCACAGCGGGCCTGGTAGCCGGCGTGGCTGTCGACCAGCAGGTGCGGTGAAAGTCGTTGCGACGCCGCCTTGATGATCATCAGGTGGCCGCCGCTGGTGCCGTCGTACCAGTTGCCGGCGGCGTTGAGCATGGGCGCGGGATGACCGGCGCCGAAGTTGTACACCAGGTACGAGCCGCGGGTGGTGGCGATCGCGTCGGCCAGCAGGTCGCGGCTCTCCGCCCGTGCCACCGGAGCCGCCAGCGTCATCCCCAGCGCGACCGCAGCGCAGCCGGCTGCGAGGCGCCGAAATAGTGCGGCTGGACTCGACACGGTGGCCCTTTCGGCGCTACTAAGGTCACTCCGACAAACAACACAATAACCACAACAATCACACTGTCAACATTTGTAACGGTTGGGCGTCGGTTTGGCTCCAGGGCAATTACGTTCTGCCCCTTATGGTTTGCGGAGGCCTTCGGGCGCTGTCGAGCGTCGCGGCCTAGCGGATGACGGAATTGCCGCTCCACCCGGGGTCGGCGATATCCGACGTCGGCGGCTGCGGGGCGGCGGCGTCGCCCTCGGCCACCGCGTGGATCCGGTGGTAGCCGCGGCGGTCGTAGCCGCGGGTCACCACCGCGCCCAACAGCAATCCGAGGATCAGTCCGATCGTCGTCACCGCCAACGCATGCGATAGGCCCGAGCCGGCCCGGCCGTCCAGGTACAGCAGCGCCCGGCGCCGACGAAAACCTGGTGCATCGGCTCGAATCGGGCCAGCCAGCCGAAGAACGGCGGGGTGGCCTCCAGCGGGACCGTGGCGCCCGCGGACGGCAGGCCCAAGATCACGAACACCAGCATGCTGACCAGCAGCCCCAGTGAACCCAGCACCGCGATCAACGACGTGGAGGTGATGCCGACCGCGGCGATCGCGAACACCCCGTATCCCCACAGCGCCCAGCCGTGCGGGATCGGCATACCGAGCCGGTGGGCAATCGCCAGATACGCCGCCGACGTCAGCAGCGCCAGCACAATCATCAAGGCCCACTTGACCAATAGGGTGCGGAATCGGGAGATGCTGACCTGCTCGGCGAAGCGGTATACCGGGCCGAATTCGGCCGGCACATAGCCCAGCATCGAATCCACCAGCGTGCTGACCACGATGCTGCCGGTAAAGCCCGCCAACAGCAGCAGCAGCGCATAGTAGAACGCCGACAGCCCGTTTCCGGTGCCGTCCGGCAGCGGATTGTGCACCGTGTTGTGGATATTGATCGGGCTGGCGAGCACCATCGACACGGCACCGGCCAGCGGCGCACCCCCGGCGCGCTGCGTCACCTGTGCGGAAAGCCGTTCTCCCGCCTTAACATCCACCGCACTGATCGCCCGGTTCAGGGTTTGGCCGGCGATGGTGGCGCCCAGCGACCCGGCGCGTGGGTTGGTCGAGATGGTGATCACCGGACGGTCGACGCGGCCGGGGCTGATCGCGCTCTTGGCGACGTTTTGGAACTTGGCCGAGAAATCCGGCGGGATCGCGACCAGGCCGTAGACCTGCGCGGTGTCCAACTGGCGGACGGCGTCGGCGGCGGAAAGCACCCGGACATCGAACTTCTCGGCGTCCAGCGCCGACACCAACCCGTCGACGATCTGCCGCCCGCTGGGTCCGGCATCCTCGTTGACCACCGCGATCGGGAAATGCCGCAGGTTGCTGGTCGGTTTGAGGATGCCGCCCAGATACAGCGCGGCCAACGCGGCCAGCAGCGCGAGGGCCAGCACGATCGGTGCCGCCCAGAACCGCACCGTTCGTGTCGTGCGGAGACCGGCGGTCGGGTTGGGGGGTGCGTGGCGTGCTGGGTCGGGCACCGTTAGCCGCCCAGCCCCGCGTGCATCTCCCAGGCCAGGATCTCCGCGGGCGTCACGGCGGTGACCCGTCGACCGTCGCAGGCAGTGAATCGCACCGCGTCACCTTCGCACAACTCGCCCGCATCCTCCAGCGCGAGTTGGCCGCGGGTGACGAACAGGTGCAGGTACGGGGCCGCCGGCAGCGCGACGCCGTCGCCCGCCGACAGCCGGGCGCAGTGCAGCGCGGCCCGTCGGTTGCCGATGGTGATGGCGGCGTCGCGGCCGGGGATGCCGGAGGCGATCGGTACCAGGCCGCCGCCGGCCAGGGCCTCGTCGACCTCGGCGTGCTGATATCCCGGGTCGCCGCCGGGCTCGTCGGGCACCACCCACATCTGCACGAAATGCACTGGCTTGTCGGCGGAGTCGTTCTTCTCCGAGTGCAGGATCCCGGTCCCGGCGGACATGCGTTGGGCCAGACCGGGGTAGACGACCCCGGAGTTGCCGAGGGAGTCGCGGTGGGTCAGCTCGCCGCGCAGCACCCAGGTGACGATCTCCATGTCGCGGTGCGGATGGGTGTCAAAGCCGCTGCCGGGCGCCACGATGTCGTCGTTGTTGACCATCAACAGCCCATGGTGGGTGTTGTTCGGGTCGTAGTGGTCGCCGAACGAGAACGAATGCCGTGAGTTCAGCCACGACGTGGTGGTGGCGGATCGGTCCGCGGCGCGCCGGACGTCGACGGTGCTCATGGCTCTCTAGGCTAGGCCCAGCCGCACCGCCACGGAATTACCAGTCGGACTCGTCGAACGTGATGACGCCGCGGATGTTCTTGCCGTCGATCATGTCTTGGTAGCCGTCGTTGATGTTTTCCAGCTTGTAGGTCTTGGTCACCATCTCGTCGACCTTCAGCAGCCCGGACTTGTACAGGCCGACCAGCCGCGGCGTCTCGATGTGCGAGCTGCCGCCACCGAAGATGTTGCCCTTCAACGTCTTCTGCAACATCGTGAACAGGAACAGGTTGAGTTTGACGTCGACGTCGGTCATGGCGCCCATGCCGGTCACCACGCAGGTGCCGGTCTTGGCGGTCAGCGTCATCGCCTCTTCGAGCATCTCCCCGCGCATCTCGCCGACCGCGATGATGGTCTTATCGGCCATCAGGCCGTAGGTCAGCTCCATCACCGGCACGATGGCCTCGGCCATGGACGGGAACACGTGGGTGGCGCCGAACTTGATGGCCTGCTCGCGCTTGTACTCCACCGGGTCGATCGCGATGACGTGCCGGGCGCCGGACAGCACCGCCCCCTGCAGCGCGCTCATCCCGATGCCGCCCACGCCGACGATCAGCGCGGTTTCGCCGGGCTGGATCTCGGCGACGTTGGTGGCCGAACCGAACCCGGTCGGCACCGCGCAGCCCATGATCGCCGCGGACTCAAACGGCACGTCCGGGTCGATCTTGACCACCGAATCCTTGTGCACGGTCATGTACGGGGCGAAGGTGCCCAGCAGGTTCATCGGCGACACCTCGTGCGAACCGGCGCGAATCCGGTTGGTGCCGTCGGCGATGGCCTTGCCGCCCAGCAGCACCGCGCCGCGATCGCACAGCGACCGGAAACCCTTCAGGCAGGGCGGACAGGCGCCGCAGGCCGGGATGAACGCCAGGATGACGTGGTCGCCCTCGGCCAGGCCGGTCACGTTCTTGCCGACCTTGGTGATGACGCCGGCGCCCTCGTGGCCGCCCAGCGCCGGCAGCCCGATCGGGGTGGCGCCGGTGGTGAGGTGGTAGTCCGAGTGGCACATGCCCGCGGCATGCATCCGGATCTGAACCTCGTCGTCCACCGGATCACCCAGGTCGATCTCGTCGACCTTAAACGGCGAGTTCAACTCCCACAGCAGTGCGCCCTTGGTCTTCATGACCCGTGATCATAGAACACGTTCCAGAACAGACGCAGATTGGCCTTTCTAGCTGCGTAAACGTGCCGCTATGTCATCTTGTGCGGAATCCCGGCCGACAGTCCGCCGTCGACCACCAGATCCGCGCCGGTCATGTAGCCGGACTCGTCGGAGGCCAGGAACACCACCGTGCTGGACACCTCGGCGGGCTTGGCCCCGCGACCGAGCGGGATTTGCAGCGAGTCGTCGGGGATGGCGATCGTCATCCGGGTCCGCACCAGACCCGGCAGCACGGTGTTGACCCGGATGCCGTGCGGCGCCAGCTCCACGGCGGCGGCCTTCGCCAGGCCCCGCACCCCCCACTTCGACGCGACGTACCCGTACAGGGCCGGGCTGCCGCGCATCCCCTCCACCGACGAAATGTTAATGATGGATCCGCCCCCGGCGGTCTTCATCGGCGCCACGGCGGCGTGCATCCCCAAAAACGTGCCGGTGAGGTTGACGTCGAGGACCTGCTGCCACTGCGTGAGGTCGAAGTTCTCGATCGTCTGGTACCGGGCGATGCCGGCGTTGTTGACCAGCACGTCGAGCTTGCCGAACTGCGCGACGGCGGCGACGACCGCGGCCTGCCACTGATCGGCTTGGGTGACGTCGAGGTGGACGAAGCGGGCCTGGCCGCCGAGCTCGTCGGCGAGCCTGGTGCCCTCGGCGTCCAGGATGTCGGCGATGACGACCTGGGCGCCCTCGGCGGCCAGCGCCCGGACGTGCGCGGCGCCCATTCCGCGGGCCCCGCCGCTGATCACCGCGACCTTGCCGTCGACTCTGCCCATGACTTCCTCCGCCCTGCCCGCCGCCGAGTGTGGTCTTGAGGCACGCTGTGCCGGCAGAAGCGTGACACAACCCCACACTCGGCGCTAAAAGAGGGCCGTTGCCGCGGCGAGGGCGGCGTCGAGTGCATCGAGGGTGAGCCCCTGGTTGCGGCCCAGGTGAATCTCGATCTGATACTCCGGCTGGCCGTCGCCGCCGAAGATCGGCACCACCACGAACTCGGTGGCCGGCAAGTCGCGTTCCAGCGTGCCGGTGACCGAGCGCAGGGTCACCATCGTCATCAGCGCGCTGAGTTGCCGGGTGAGCCGCGCGGTGGGCTCCATCGACGCGAGCACGGCGGTTAGCCGGTCGTGCAGGCCGGCGTGGGTCTCGTCGAACCGCCACGCTCCGTAGCCGCGGTCGCGGATATCGGCCAGCACCGCGCGGTGCCGATCGAGGTCGGCCGCGGTCAGTCGCGGCGTCACCCCGCGCAGCCACGCGTCGACGCTGGCCTCGTCGCGCCAGGCCATCGCCACCAGCCCGAACGGGGGATCGATCGGGAAGCGTTGACCTACGGCGTGCTCGCCCTCGGTGGCGTGGCCCACCGCGTCGACGGTGACCAGGTTGCGGTCGCCGATCTTGGACATTGAGCAGGCCGCGCCCAGGGTGCGGTGTAAGGACAGCAGCGCGTCGCGGCCGCGGTCCAGCAGCGGAAATTGGGTGCGCAGCCCGTGGACCAGCCCGAACAATCCGCTGCCCAGGACGTAGCGGCGGTCGTCGCGGCGGGCCACCCAGCCGGCGTGTTCCAGCTCGGCCAGCAACAGCGCGCACGTCGAGGTGGTGATGCCGCAACCGCGGGCGAGTTCGGCCGACGTCTGGCCGCGCGGCGCCTCGGCCAGGGCGGTCAGCACCGCCACCACGCGCCGCGTCGGCGGGGATTTCACCATTGACGACTCCGGAGGCCCACCCTACGATTCGTCCAAATTATCTTACAGCGCATCCTAATAGTAGGAGGAACGGTGATCAAGGTCGGTGTCTGGGGTCCGGGCTCGATGGGCGTGATCGCACTGCGCGCGGTGATCGACCACCCGGAGCTCGAGCTGGTCGACCTCGTCGTGCACAGCGACGCCAAGGCCGGCCGCGACGCGGGGGAGCTGTGCGGGGTGGACCCGGTCGGCGTGCCCGCGACCCAGGATCCCGCCGCGCTGCTGGCCGGGGATGCCGACGCGGTCGTCTACGCCGCGGCCGCCAACCTGCGGCCGCTGGAGGCCGTGCAGGACATGGCGTCGCTGCTGCGGGCCGGCAAGAACGTGGTGTCCTGCTCGGTGGTGCCGCTGGTGTTTCCCGACGCCGTCGACGCCGCGCTCACCGAACCGCTGCGCGAGGCCGCGCTGACCGGCGGCGCATCGTTCTTCACCACCGGCATCGACACCGGCTTCGCCAACGATGTGCTGCCCCTGGTGCTTTCCGGTGTGGCCCGGTCGATCACGTCGGTGCGGGTCACCGAGATGTTCAACTACGCCACCTACCCCGACCCGGGCGCGGTCTACGACATCCTTGGCTTCGGCAAGCCGCCCGAGGTCACCCCGATCGCCGCCGCCCCCGGAGTGTTCACCTTCGGTTGGGGGCCGGTGCTGCACCAACTCGCCACCGGGCTCGGGGTGCGGATCGACAACGTCGAGGAGCAGGTCGAGCGGGTCGCCACCGACGCGGCGTTCGATACCCCCACCGGGCATATCGCGGCCGGGACGATCGCGGCGATGCGCTCGGTGCTGACCGGATACGTCGACGGCACACCGACGTTCGTCGTCGACCACGTCACCCGGATGCGCGACGACATCGCCCCGGACTGGCCGCAACCGCAGATTTCGATTCCGCCGCGCGACCTCGGCTACGGGGCGGCGTCGGGGCGCGGTGTCTACCGGGTCGAGATCGACGGATCACCCAGTGTGCGTTGCGAGTTGGAGTTGGCCGACGACCACGATCACGACCTGGGGGCGCGGATCGCCGGGGCGTGCCGGATGGTCAACGCCATCCCGGCGGTGTGCGCCGCGGCGCCCGGGTTGCTGTCCGCACTGGACCTGCCGCTGGTCACCGGGGCCGGCCTGGTCCGCCCCGTCCCCGGCCCGCCCCCGGATAGTCGGCTTTTTTAGGTTTGGCGCCGAGTGGCCACTTATTGCACATTTTTCGTCGATTTGCGTGCAATAACTGGCCACTCGACGGGCGTGTCGGACCCTGGTGGCAGGGTCGGCGCATGGGGGCAATCGAAGGACCTTTTCTTGGCACCGAGGCATTGGCGGCGGGGACGGTCAGCAGGCGCGCACTAGCTACCTACTACCGGGCGATCTACCGCAACGTGTATTTGGCGAACGATCAGCAGCTGACTCCGACGGACCGTGCGGTGGCGGCGTGGCTGTGGTCGGATCGCCAGGCAACCGCGGCGGGGCTTTCGGCGGCTGCGTTGCATGGTTCGCAGTGGATCGACGCCGACCTGCCGGCCGAGTTGTATCGCCGTAACGGGAAGGCGGCCGACGGCATCCTGATGCACCGCGACGAGCTGGGTGATGACGAGGTGTGCCTCGTCAACGGGATTCGCGTGACGACCGCGGCGCGCACCGCCTACGACTTGGGGCGGCGGGCGGGCTGGAAACGCGCCGTGGTCCGGCTCGATGCGCTGTTTCAGGCGACCGATCTCGTACCCGCCGACGTCGAGGCGCTCGCCGACAACCACCGCGGCGCCCGCGGCATCGTCCAGCTGCGCCGAGTGCTGGACTTGGTCGATGGCGGCGCCGAGTCACCGCAGGAAACCCGCACTCGGTTGGTGCTGGTCACGGCCGGTTTACCCAAGCCGCAGACGCAGATCCGGGTGCGCGATGAGTTCGGCGCGGTGTTCGCGCGCCTGGATATGGGATACGAGGAGTTCAAGGTGGCCGTCGAGTACGACGGGGAACAGCACTGGACCGATCCCGCGCGGCGCGCCCACGACATTGACCGGCACGCCAAACTACTGGCCCTGGGCTGGATCATCATCCGCGTCAGCGCGGAAATGCTGCGGTATCGACCGCACGTGATTGTGGAACGGACGTGTGCGGCGCTGCATGCCGCCGGCGCCGAGTGGCCAGTTATCGCACGCTTTCTCCTGAAAAACGTGTCATAACTGGCCACTCGGCGGCTCAGAGGGACGCGGGCAGGCCGAATTTGGGGAACACGGACGTGTCCAGGAAGGCCACCACGTGCGACACCCCGTCGGGCCCCATGTCGAGCACCTGCAGTTGGAATGCGCGATGCACCCCGGCCGGATCGCGCATGTACATCGCCGCCGCGGGCTGGCCGTTGGCGGTCACCGGCAGCAGCCGCATATCCCCGGGCGCCTGGGCCGGGCATTGCTGCTGAATCAGCGTGGCGATCGCTTCCCGGCTCTGATACCAGCCGGTAAACGGCGGCATCTCCCAGATCGCCTCGGCGGTGAACAGCCCCACCAGCGCGTTGATGTCGTAGGCCTGGAAGGCGGCGATGTAGCGCGCCAACCGGTCCTGGGCCTCCGGGGAGTCCGGGTGTTGCAGCCGGTCGTCCGGGCTGGGGCCGACGACGTCGAGTTGCGCGCGGGCCCGCTGCAACAGGCTGTTGACCGCGGCGGTGGATGCGCCGATCGCCCCGGCCACCTCGGCGGCCTTCCAGCCCAGCACATCCCGCAGCACCAGCACCGCGCGTTGGCGCGCGGACAGGTGCTGCAGCGCCGCCACGAACGCCAACCGCACCGACTCCCGAGTGCCCACCACCTCCGACGGGTCGACGGGATCCGGCAGCGGCTCCAACCACGGCACCTCGGTGCGCTCCACCAGGTCTGCGGTCGGGTCTGCGCTGGGGGCGCCCAGCCCGGTCGGCAGTGGCCGGCGTTGCCGACCCTCCAGCGCGGTCAGGCAGGTGTTGGTGGCAATGCGGTGCAGCCAGGTCCGCAGCGAGGACCTGCCCTCGAACCGGTCGTAGGCCTTCCACGCCCGCAGCAAGGTCTCCTGCACCAGATCCTCGGCGTCGTGCAGCGACCCGGTCATCCGGTAGCAGTGGGCGAGCAGTTCACGGCGGTACGGTTCGACGCGGGCGGAAAAATCCGCGCCCTCGGCGGCGTCCAGGGATTCGGCCGGCAGGCTCACGCGACCGAGCTTACGCAGAACGGCGACACGCGGGCGGTTACGCTTCGAGCTGATGATTACCACCCGGGTCGAACACAGCTTCGACGGTGTCGGCGGCGTCCACATCGTCTACGACGTCTGGACCCCCGACACCACGCCGCGCGCGGTGGTGGTGCTCTCGCACGGTTTCGGTGAGCATGCCCGCCGCTACGACCACGTCGCGCAGCGGTTCGGCGCGGCCGGGTTGGTGACCTATGCGCTGGACCACCGCGGCCACGGTCGCTCCGGGGGCAAACGCGTCCGGGTCAGCGACATGTCGGAGTACACCGGCGACTTTCGCACCCTGGTCGGCATCGCCGCCCACGAACATCCAGGTCTGCCCCGGATCGTCCTCGGGCACAGCATGGGCGGCGCCATCGTCTTCGCCTACGGCGTCGACTACCCGGAGGACTACCAGCTGATGGTGCTGTCCGGCCCGGCGGTGGCGGCCCAGTCCCAGGTGCCGCCGCCGTTGGTGGTGGCCGCCAAGGTCCTCGGGGTGATCGCCCCGGGCCTGCCGGTGCAGCAACTCGATTCGTCGGCGGTGTCGCGCGATCCCCAGGTGGTGGCCGCCTACGACACCGACCCGCTGGTCCATCACGGCAAGGTGCCCGCCGGGGTGGCCCGGGCGCTGGTGCTGGTCGGGGAGCCATGCCCCGGCGGGCGGCGGCGGTGACCGCGCCACTGCTGGTGGTGCACGGCGGCGAGGACCGGCTGATCCCCGTGGAGGGCAGCCGCCGGCTGGTCGCCTGTGCGGTGTCCACCGAGGCGCAGCTCAAGATCTATCCGGGCCTGTATCACGAGGTGTTCAACGAGCCGGAGCGCGACCAGGTGCTCGACGACGTCGTGTCCTGGCTCGACGCCCGGCTGTGAACTGAGGTCGGCGCCCCGTCGTGGCGGTCGGCTAGCTTGGCCGGTATGACCGACGACAAGATGCTGGCGCGCATCGCCGCGCTGCTGCGCCAAGCCGAAGGTACCGACAACCTGCACGAGGCCGAGGCGTTCCTGGCGGCCGCGCAGCGGCTGGCCACCGCGACCTCCATCGACCTGGCGGTGGCGCGGGCGCACGGCGCCCAGCGGTCCGCGGCGCAGCGGCCCATCCAGCGCACCATCACCATCGGCGCCGCCGGCACCAAGGGGCTGCGGACCTATGTGCAGTTGTTCGTGGTGATCGCCGCGGCCAACGACGTGCGCTGCGATGTGGCGTCGAACTCGACCTTCGTCTACGCCTACGGGTTCGCCGAAGACATCGACGCCTCACACGCGCTGTACGCCAGCCTGGTGGTCCAGATGGTGCGGGCCTCCGACGCCTATATCGGCTCCGGTGCGCATCGCCCCACCCCGACGATCACCGCCCGGCTGAACTTCCAGCTGGCCTTCGGGGCGCGGATCGGGCAGCGGCTGGCCGACGCCCGCGACGAGGCCCAACGCGAAGCGACCGAGGACCGGAGCCGCCGCCCGGGGAC
>PPEA01000055.1 GCA_002967005.1 Mycobacterium talmoniae | reverse complement strand
CCACCGCGGCTAGGGCCACCAGTGCGGCGGCAGCGCGAAGCGCCCAGCGGTGTGCGATCTGCAATGCCCTGACTCCCGTCAACGAGGCCGACCCGGGTACTAGCGCGCAGTCTAGCCTGACCACAGAAGCAACAGGCGTCGCTTGCTCGGGCCTCACCGTGGTTAGCCTCGTGCGGCCCGGCACCGCATGGCAACATAACCCGCGAGGACAGCGAACCGGGAGGACCGTGGAGTGAGCAAGGCTTCAAGCAACGCCGACCGCAAGAACGGGGTGCCGGGCACCCTGACCGCGATCCCCCTGGTCGACCCGCATGCCGTCGCCGGTGACCCCTCGCTCGGTGATCTGGTCAAGGAGGCGACGACCCAGGTGTCGACGCTGGTGCGCGCCGAAGTCGAGCTCGCCCGCGCCGAGATCACCCGCGACGTCAAGAAGGGGTTGACCGGCAGCGTCTTTTTCATCGCCGCGCTGGTGGTGCTGTTTTACTCCACCTTCTTTTTCTTCTTCTTTCTCGCCGAACTGCTCGACACCTGGCTGTGGCGCTGGGTGGCGTTCGCCATCGTGTTCGGCATCATGGTGCTGGTCACCGGGGCACTGGCGGTGTTCGGATACCTGAAGGTGCGCCGGATCCGGGGCCCGCGGGAGACGATCGCGTCGGTCAAGGAGACCCGCACCGCGTTGCGCCCGGACCACACCAAGCCCGCCACGCCCGCCCAGGCCGCGGTCGAGGGGCCGGCGCCCACCGATCCGTCGGGCTGGTAGATGGCAGCACCGGACCCGTCGATCACCCGCATCGACGGGCCGTGGCGGCATCTGGACATCCACGCCAACGGAATTCGGTTCCACGTCGTCGAGGCGGCGAACCCGCACGGCGCACCGCCGCCGCCCACCCAACCGCTGGTCATCCTGCTGCACGGGTTCGGCTCGTTCTGGTGGTCGTGGCGGCATCAGCTGCGCGGGCTGGCAAACGCGCGGGTGGTGGCGGTCGACCTGCGGGGCTACGGCGGCAGCGACAAGCCGCCCCGCGGCTATGACGGCTGGACGCTGGCCGGGGACACCGCCGGGTTGATCCGCGCCCTCGGGCACTCGTCGGCGACCCTGGTCGGGCACGCCGACGGGGGTCTGGTGTGCTGGGCCACCGCACTGCTGCACCCGCGGCTGGTCCGGGCCATCGCGGTGATCAGCTCACCGCATCCGGCGGCGTTACGCGCCTCCATGCTGGCCCGGCGTGATCAGCGTCGGGCCCTGCTGCCCTCGCTGTTGCGCTACCAGCTGCCGATGTGGCCCGAACACGTGCTGACCCGCGCCGACGCCGCCGAGATCGAACGGTTGGTGCGGAGCCGCTCCACCGCCAAATGGCAGGCCAGTGAAGACTTCTGCGAAACCGTCGGTCATCTGCGGCGGGCCATCCAGATACCGTCGGCCGCGCACTGCGCCCTGGAATATCAGCGCTGGGCGGTGCGCAGCCAGCTGCGCGACGAGGGCCGCCGGTTCATGAAGGCGATGAAGCGCGGCGTGGCCATCCCGTTACTGCACGTGCACGGGGACGCCGACCCGTACGTGCTGGCCGACCCGGTCGACCGCACCCGGCGCTACGCGCCGCACGGACGCTACGTATCCGTCGCCGGCGCAGGGCATTTCAGCCACGAAGAGGAACCCGAGCAGGTCAACGCGCAGCTATCCCGGTTTTTGCAGCGGGTGCACCACGGGCTCAGCTGACACAGGTCTCGGTGGACACCGGCGTGGTGTCACCGATCTTGGTCAACTGCCGGGCCACCTCTTTGGCGGTCAACACGAAACCGGTGTCGTTGTCGTCGACGGCGGCGCCGAACACCACGCCCAACACCTTGCCGTGGACATCGATCAGCGGCCCGCCGGAATTGCCTTGCCGCACCGTGCCGCGGATCGTGTACACCTCCCGGGTGACCGTCGCATTGCGGTAGATGTCGGGACCGTTGAGTTCGATGATCTCCCGGATCCGGGCCGGGGTGGCTTCGAAGCCGCCGCCGCCGGGATAGCCCAGCACGATGGCGTCGGTGTCCGATCGCGCCGGCGAGTCGACGAACGCCAGCGGCGACAGCGGCAGATCGGGCACCGCGAGGATCGAGATGTCGGCCTCGGGGTCGAAGGACACCACCGTCGCATCGTAGGGTTTGCCCTCGGCTTCCACCGTGACGCTGTTGGAGCCCGCCACCACGTGGGCGTTGGTCATCACCCGACTGGGCGCGACCACAAACCCGGTGCCCTCCAACACCTTCTGGCAGCTGGTCGCCACGCCGCGGATCTTGACCACGCTCGGTTCGGTGGCCGTCACCACCGGGTTGTCGGACAGCGCCGCATCCGGTGCATCCACGGCCACGATCGGGGTGCGGCTGAACGGCTCCAACACGTCGGGCAGCCCGGAGTTGTCCAGCAGCGCCGACACCCGCTTCGGCACGGTTTTCAGCCAGGGCGGTGCGACGTCGTTGACCTCCGCCAACACCCGCGAACCACGCACCGCGGCGGCCAAGCTCGGCTGATCCGACGAGGTCAACGGCGTCGCCAGCAGCCAGGCCGCCACCAGCACCACCACCAGCTGCAGCGCCACCCCGATCAGCGAGTCCAGGCCACGCACGGCGCGGCTGTGGATCGCGCCGCGGACCGCCCGGCCCAGCACCACCCCGGCAACCTCGCCGACCACCACCATGGACAGGATCAAGAACAAGGCGGCGAACAACTTGGGCCGGGCCCCGGTGATGTGGCTGACCAAATGCGGGGCCAGCAGCACGCCCGCGACCGCGCCCAGCGCCACGCCGACGAACGACAACACCGAGCCCAGTGCGCCGGAGCGCCAGCCCGAGACCGCCGCCACGAACGCGACCGCCAGCACCGCGATATCCAGCCACTGTGACGAGGTCATCGTCGTGTACCGCCTCCGTTGTCGACCAGCGCCATCGCCGCGTCCAGTTCGCGGACGTCGGCGGTGTCCCAGGCTGCGCCCAGCCGGCCACGTCCAGCATCGCGGAGATCACCTGACCGGTGAAGCCCCACACCAGCATCTCGTTGAGCAGGAACGCCGGCCCGGCCCAGCGGTGGCCGTGCGCGCGGCGGTACACCATCAGGCGGTTCTCCGGATTGATGAACGCGCGCACCGGGACCCGCGCCACGATCGCGGTCTCGGCTTCGTCGACGACGGTCACCGGACCCGGATCGGGCGAGTAGGCCAGCACCGGTACGACGTGGAACCCCGACGGCGCGATGAACGTCCGTTCCATCGTCGCCAGCGGATGCAGCCGGGCCGGGTCGACGCCGGTTTCCTCGCGGGCCTCCCGCAGCACGGTGGCCGCCGGGCCG
>PPEA01000549.1 GCA_002967005.1 Mycobacterium talmoniae | reverse complement strand
CCGGGGCGCCACCGCGGCCCACTACGAGAACCGCGATGGCACCGGCGTCATCGCCGTACCGGATCGGGACTGCGCCGATTGGGCGATGCGCGAGCTGGTGGTGCTGCACGAAGTCGCCCATCACCTGTGCGATGCGCAGCCGGCGCACGGGCCGCAGTTCGTCGCGACGCTGTGCACGCTGGCCGAGTTGGTGATGGGCGCCGAAGTCGGCCACGTGCTGCGGGTGGTGTACGCCAAGGAAGGGGTGCGCTAGCACCCGTCAGCCTACCGTCGGTAGGCTTGGGCGACTTGGGGTTTGAGCGTGTCAGCTGACGGGGACCAGGTCGGCGCCGCAGGTGCACTGGTAGGCGTCGCTGGACTCGGTGCAGTGGCATTCGACTTCGATGCGGACCCGGCACCCGCACCCTTCATGGGTGCACGTCAACACGGTTCCTTGTTCGTAGCTGCTCATCTGCGGCATCTCCTTGGTCGGCCCCCGGAGGGGATCTGGATATCTCGGGTTGGTTATGGCCGCTGCGGTACAACCAGCTCCGACTGTATACCCCATAGGGGTATGGAGTAAAGCCCCGGATTTAACGAGTCGCGGGGGGTGTGGCGAGGCGTTAGCGTTGACGGCATGACCGAAAAAGCGACCCCCCGTGACGTCGATGCCCTGCTGGACCGCACGCTGGTGGGCGACGACCCGGCATTGGCCGAGGCGCTGCGGGCCAGCGAGGCGGCGGGTTTGCCCTCCATCGCGGTGTCGGCGCAGCAGGGCAAGTTCTTGAATCTGCTGGCGACGGCGACGGGCGCCAAACGCATCCTGGAAGTCGGCACCCTCGGCGGCTACAGCACGATCTGGCTGGCGCGCGCCGTCGGAGCGGGGGGCGCCGTGGTGACCCTGGAGTACGAGCCGAAGCACGCCGAGGTGGCCAAGGCCAATCTGGAGCGGGCCGGGGTGGCCGACCGGGTGCAGGTGCACGTCGCGCCGCCCTGACCACGCTGCCGACGCTGGACGGCGAGTCCTTCGACCTAGTGTTCATCGACGCCGACAAGGAGAACAACCTGGCCTACCTGGAGTGGGCGGTCCGGTTGAGCCACCCGGGGTCGGTCATCGTGGTGGACAACGTCATTCGCGACGGCGCGGTGCTCGAACCGGCCAGCGACGATGCAACGGCGCGGGCCAGCCACGACACGCTGGTCGCGATGGGGGAGCACCCCCGGCTGCAGGCCGCCGCCATTCAGACGGTCGGGGTCAAAGGCTGGGACGGCTTCGCCCTGGCCGTGGTGCAATAAGCCCAGGTCGGCGGCCTGGGGGTCGGCCGATTTTCGTTGCTGGCGGCTGAGCGCCGAGCGTAACCTGGCAGCAGATGGATGGGTGCAGCGAGCGCCAATCTGCTTGCTGCGTAACAGAAAGGTTGCGAAATGAGTACAGTCCATTCATCAATTGATCACCACCCGGATTTGTTGGCTCTCCGGGCGAACTACGACCGGGCAGCCGAGTCGATGACCGCGCAGTTCACCTTCGGTTTGACGTTGCTGACCGGTGTGTACGCGGCCCTCTCACCCTGGATCGTCGGATTCAGCGCGACCAGGGAGCTCGCGCGCAACGATCTGATTGTCGGGATCACGGTCGCGGTGCTGGCGTTTTGCTTCGCCTCGGCGCTGGACCGCACCCACGGCATGACCTGGACACTGCCGGTATTCGGTCTCTGGCTCGTCATCTCGCCGTGGGTCCTGTCCGGGGTCTCGCCGACCGCCGGCATGATCTGGTCGAATGTGATCGCGGGTGGCCTGCTCATGGCGCTGGGCCTGACCGCGGTGTATTTCGGGATGCGGGCCCGTAGCGAGGCGACCGAGCACGCGTAGCGGGTCACGTCCCTACCGGCGAGCCGTCCCCCGGCGAGCAGACGCAGAATCGCACGCCGCGATGCGATCTGATGCGATTCTGCGTCTGCTCGCGGGGAAAACTGCTGCCTACGTGCAGACCGCGCCGACCGCGGCCGAGCCGACGAGCTTGACGTATTTGGCCAGCACACCGGTCGTGTAGCGCGGGGGCAGCGGCGTGAAACCGGCACGGCGCGCCGCGAATTCCGCCTCATCGACCAGCACGTCCAAGGTGCCGTTGGCGACGTCAAGCCGGATCCGGTCGCCGTCGCGCAGGAACGCGATCGGGCCGCCGTCCACCGCCTCGGGCGCCACGTGCCCGACGCACAACCCGGTGGTGCCCCCGGAGAACCGGCCGTCGGTGAGCAGCAGCACGTCCTTGCCCAGCCCGGCGCCCTTGATGGCGCCGGTGATCGCCAGCATCTCCCGCATCCCGGGCCCGCCCTTGGGGCCCTCGTAGCGGATCACCACCGCGTCGCCGGCGGTGATGGTGCCGTTCTCCAGGGCGTCCAGCGCAGCGCGCTCCCGCTCGAAAACCCGTGCCGTGCCCTCGATCACGTCCTTGTCGAAGCCGGCGGACTTGACCACGGCCCCCTCCGGTGCCAGCGAACCATGCAGGATGGTGATGCCGCCGGTCGGGTGAATCGGGTCGCTCAGCGCGCGTAGCACCTTGCCGTCGGGATCCGGGGGAGCGATGTGGGCGAGGTTTTCGGCCATGGTCTGTCCGGTCACCGTCAGGCAGTCGCCGTGCAGCAGCCCGGCGTCGAGCAACGCTTTCATGATCACCGGCACGCCGCCGATCCGGTCCACGTCGAACATGACATGGCGGCCAAAGGGTTTGACGTCGGCCAGGTGGGGCACGCGCGCGCCGACCCGGCTGAAGTCCGCCAGCGACAACTGCACCCCGGCCTCGTGGGCGATGGCCAGCAGGTGCAGCACCGCGTTGGTGGAGCCGCCGAACGCCATCACCACCGCGATCGCGTTTTCGAAGGCTTCCTTGGTCAGGATGTCGCGGGCGGTGATCCCGCGACGCAGCAACTCCACGACGGCCTGACCGCTGCGGCGGGCGTAGCCGTCGCGGCGGCGGTCGGTGGCCGGGGGCG
>PPEA01000548.1 GCA_002967005.1 Mycobacterium talmoniae | reverse complement strand
CCAGCGCCTCGGCGGCGCTGGCCATGGTGTTGGCGGTGTACATGCCGCCGCACGCGCCTTCGCCCGGGCAGATGGCCCGCTCGATGGCGTCGACGTCCTCGCGGGGCATCAGCCCGCGGGCGCAGGCCCCGATCGCCTCGAACGCGTCGATGATCGTGACGTCGCGTTCGGTGCCGTCGGACAGTTTCGCCCGGCCGGGCAGGATCGAGCCGGCGTAGAGGAACACCGCCGCCAGGTCCAGCCGGGCGGCGGCCATCAGCATGCCCGGCAGCGACTTGTCGCAGCCGGCCAGTAGCACCGAGCCGTCGAGGCGCTCGGCCTGCATCACGGTTTCGACGCTGTCGGCGATCACCTCGCGGCTCACCAGCGAAAAGTGCATGCCCTCGTGGCCCATCGAGATCCCGTCGGACACCGAGATGGTGCCGAACTCCAGCGGGTAGCCGCCGGCTTCGAACACGCCCTCCTTGACGGCCTTGGCCAACCGGTCCAGGGACAGGTTGCACGGGGTGATCTCGTTCCACGACGAGGCCACCCCGATCTGCGGCTTGGCGAAATCATCGTCACCCATCCCGACGGCGCGCAGCATGCCGCGCGCGGCGGCCTTCTCCAGCCCGTCGGTAACGTCGCGGCTGCGGGGTTTGATGTCGACGGTCGATGCGGCCTTGGATGTCACCGTGCCAGTATGCCTGGACCGGTTAGCTGGGCAAAACGATTTAGATACCCTACAGGGGTATGCGCTACAGTGGCGTCATGAGTTCGATCATCGCCCGTCTGGCCGCGGTGGTCGTGACCCTGGCCACCGCCGGCGTCGTCGCCGCCTGCGGGAGCCACGCGGAGCATCGGACCGACTCGGCGTCGACGACGGCCACCTCGTCGGCGCCGGCGCACAACGCCGACGACGTCGCCTTCCTGCAGACGATGATCCCGCACCACCAGCAGGCCGTGCAGCTGGCGGCGATGGCGCCCACCCGCACCAGCAACGCGCAGCTCACCGCGCTCGCCGCGAAGATCTCCGACCAGCAGCAGGCCGAGATCCAAGGTTTCCGGGCCCAGTTGATCCAATGGGACCTCACCCCGGGCGCGCAGCCGGGTGCGCCGATGGGCGGCATGGTCGATCCGGCCACCCTGGACAAACTGCAGACCCTGTCCGGCGCGGAATTCGACACCTTGTGGCTGCAGTCGATGATCGCGCACCACCGCGGCGCCATCACCATGGCGCAAACCGAACTCAGCCACGGCCAAAGCACCGACGTCATTGCGGTGGCCCACGCCATCGTCACGTCCCAGCAGGCCGAGGTCGATCAGATGAATCAGATGCTGGGAGGGTAGATGGCGACCGCACACGGATATTCGCCGCAAAAGGACAACTACGCCAAGCGGCTGCGCCGCATCGAGGGCCAGGTGCGGGGCATCGCCAAGATGATCGAGGAGGACAAGTACTGCATCGACGTCCTCACCCAGATCAGCGCCGCCAACAGCGCATTGCGGTCGGTGGCGCTCAATCTGCTCGACGAGCATCTCGGTCACTGCGTGAGCCACGCGGTCGCCGAGGGCGGCACGCAGGCCGACGCCAAGCTCGCCGAAGCCTCGGCCGCGATCGCCCGACTTGTCCGGTCCTGAGCGGCGCCCGCCGAGGTAGCCGCTACGGTGGGGGCACGCGTTAGAGGCCACTCAGCGCTGCCCCCACACCATGGCTATTGAAACCGGAAGTGCTCGCAGCGGACCGTGGACACCGCGGGTCGCTGTGCAGTTGACGGTATTGGCCGCGGCGGCCTTCATCTATGTCACCGCCGAAACGGTGCCGGTGGGTGCGCTGCCGGCGATCGCCCGCGACCTGCACGTCAGCGAGGCCCTGGTCGGCACCCTGCTGGCCTGGTATGCCCTGGTCGCGGCGGTGACCACCATTCCGCTGGTGCGGTGGACCGCGCAGTGGCCGCGACGCCGCACGCTGCTGCTGACGTTGGTGTGCCTGACCGTCTCCCAGGCCGTCTCCGCGGCGGCGCTCAACTTCGCGGTGCTCACCGGGGCGCGGGTGCTGTGCGCCATCACCCACGGGCTGATGTGGTCGGTGATCGCGCCGATCGCGGCCCGGCTGGTGCCCGCCAGCCACTCCGGACGGGCCACCACCGCGATCTACGTGGGCACCAGCCTGGCGTTGGTGCTGGGTAACCCGCTGACCGCGGCGATGAGCCTGTTGTGGGGCTGGCGGCTGGCGGTGGTGGGGGTCACCGTGGCCGCGGCGGTGGTGACCGTGGCGGCCTGGCTGGTGCTGCCGGCGATGGTGCTCAGCCCCGAGCAGCGGGCCGCCGTCGGCGGGCAGGCCCGCCATCACCGCAACAACCAGTTGCTCGCGCTGAGCGGGCTGACCCTGACCGCGGTCGCCGGGCACTTCATCTCCTACACCTTCATCGTGGTGATCATCCGCGACGTGGTCGGTGTGCACGGGCCCAAGCTGGCCTGGCTGCTGGCCGCGTTCGGCGTCGCCGGCCTGGTGGCGATGCCGCTGGTCGCGCGGCCGCTGGACCGCCAGCCCAAGGCCGCGGTCAACGTGTGCATGGCGGCGTTGATGATGGCGTTCGTCGTCTTGACGGTGTTGGCGTTCGGTGCGCGGCATTCGCTGGTCACCGCCGTGATCGGCACCGCCGCCATCGTGCTGTGGGGGGCGATGGCGATGGCGGTCTCGCCGATGCTGCAATCGGCGGCGATGCGCACCTCCCCGGACGACCCGGACGGGGCGTCGGGGCTGTATGTGGCGGCATTTCAGGTCGGCATCATGGCCGGCTCGCTGCTGGGCGGGTTGTTCTACGAACGCGCCGGCGTGCCGGTGATGCTGGCGGCGTCGGCGGTCCTGGTCGGGGCCGCGCTGGCCGGGATGGCGGCGGGTCGACGGCTGTTCGAAGTTCCCTCGACCAGTAGCCAACCGTAACGTTGGCCACTGTCTGGCGATTAACACAGCAGTTCAGCGGCCTGTACGCGACGGATTCGCGGTGCCCGGGCACGTCGGGCCCGGTAGCTGGGGTGCGCGCTGTGCAACACTGGATTGAGTTTGTGACTGGAGGTAATCACATGTCGCGATGGACGACGGGTACGTTCACCGCCGCGCTGGGAGCGGTCGGAATGGCCGCCGTGCTCACGCTTGGCGCTGGTCCGGCGTGGGCCGATCCCGACGACGTGCCGCCGCCCCCGGCGGATCCGG
>PPEA01000547.1 GCA_002967005.1 Mycobacterium talmoniae | reverse complement strand
GGGATCGGGCGGGCCACCGCGGTGGAGCTGGCCCGCCAGGGCGCCCGCACCGTGATCATCGTGGACCGCGACCGCGCTGGCGCCACCGAAACCGCCCAGGCCGTGCGCGCCGCGGGCGCGCAGGCGGCGGTGTATCAGGTCGACGTCACCGACGAGAAGGCCATCAATGACCTTGCCGCCCAGGTGGCCACCGAGCACGGGGTGGTCGACATCCTGATCAACAACGCCGGCATCGGCATGGCGGGCCGGTTTTGGAGACCACCCCCGAGCACTGGGACGCCATCTTGGGGGTCAACCTGCGCGGGGTGATCAACGGCAGCCGCGCGTTCGCCGCGCAGATGGTGCAGCGCGGCCAGGGCGGCACCATCATCAACGTGTCCTCGGCGTCGGCGTACCTGCCGTCGAAATCCATGGTCGCCTACAGCACCACCAAAGCCGCCGTGCTGGCGTTCAGCGAATCGCTGCGCGCCGATTTGGCCGACGACGGCATCACCGTCACCGCGGTCTGCCCCGGCTTCGTCAACACCAACATCGCCAAAACCACCGTCTACGCCGGCATGAGCGCCGAACAGCAAGACCGCGCCCGCGCCAAAGCCGACGCCGCCTACCGACGCCGCAACTACACCCCCGAAGCCACCGCCAAAGCCATCGTCAAAGCCATCCGCACCGGCCCACCCGTAGTGCCCATCGCCGCCGAATCCAAACTCGGCTACGCCATGCGCCGCATCAGCCCCACCACACTACGACTGTTCGCCCGCTACGACATCCGCCAAAACTAAAACCCACCGATCTGATCCGGTGTTATCGCTTGGCGTCGGTCGGTGGCGTGAGAGACCCGAACAACTCCTCGAACTCGGTAATGACGTCGTCGAGGGGGCCGGTGGATCGGTGCACGCGACACAGGATCACCGCGCCTTCGACGCCGGCCACCACCAAGGTGGCCAGCCGATCGGCGCGTGGCGCGGCGACACCGTCGGCCACCAACCGGTCGGCCAGGGCCCGATGCCAGCGGTCGAAGATGGCGGCCACGGTCGGCAGCAGATGCTGATCGTCGGTCGACCCGCCGACCGCGACCGACACGACGGGGCAGCCGGCGCCGAAGTCCGAGTCCCGCAGCATTTTCGCCCAGAACTCGCCGAAGCGGTGCAGGGCCTCGACCGAGCCGTCGGCGGCCGCGCGTTCGATGAAGTCCCCGATCGCGTCGCCGGCCAGCGCCAGCGATTCGGTCATGATCTCGTTGCGGCCGCCCGGGAAGTGGTGGTAGACCGAGCCGCGCGGTGACTTGCTGCGCGACAACACCGCATCAATCGTCACCCCCGCGGCGCCGCGCTCGCGCAGCAGCTCCACCGCACTGGACAGCATCTTCTTGCGGGTGGTGGTTCGCACTCCCACTTTGCTACCTCCGTCGACCCAACTTACCGCCCATTGTCGCCCGCACCGGTGGTGTCGACCCGAGCACCCCATTATGCTATGTTGCTTAGCATAGCAGGCCGGGCGTGCTGCCGGGCCGCATGGGCGGAGGGCGTGATGGCCGGACCGGATTTGAAGAGCACCTCGTGTGTGCTGTGTGAATGCAACTGCGGCATCACCGTCGAGCTCGACGGGCGGCGGTTCGCCAAGATCCGCGGCGACAAGGCGCATCCGGCGTCGCAGGGCTACACCTGCGAGAAGGCGATGCGGCTGGACCTGTACCAGAACGGCCCGCACCGGATCAGCACCCCGTTGAAACGGATGGCGGACGGCTCGTATGCCGAAATCGATTGGGACACCGCGCTCGACGAGATCACAGCGAAGCTGACCGCGATCAAGAACCGCTACGGCGGCGACACGATCTTCTTCTACGGCGGCGGTGGCCAGGGCAACCATCTGGGGTCGGCGAATGCGCTCGCGCTGCGCGCCGCGTTGGGTTCGACCTACCACTCGAACGCGCTGGCCCAGGAGAAGACCGGCGAGATGTGGGTGGACGGGCGGCTGTACGGCGGCCACACCAAGGGCGACTTCGAGCACGCCGAGGTGCTGGTGTTCGTCGGGAAGAACCCGTGGCAGTCGCACAGTTTCCCGCGGGCCCGCCCGGTGCTCAAACAGGTTGCCGCCGACCCGAACCGGTCGATCATCGTGGTGGACCCGCGGCGCAGTGAGACCGCGGCGATCGCCGACTTTCACCTGCAGGTGGCACCCGGCGGCGATGCGTGGCTGATGGCCGCGCTGGTGGCGGTGATCGTGCAAGAAGACCTGGTCGACGCCGACTTCGTCGCGGCGCACGTTACCGGCTATCAGCCGGTGCGCGCGGCCTTCACGGCGCTCGACGTCGCGGTACTGGCCGACAAGGCTGGGGTTGGCGAGGAACAGATCCGGGCCGCGGCGCGGCGCATCGCGTCGGCATCCAGCGTGTGCGTGTATGAGGATCTCGGGATTCAGCAGGCCCCCAACAGCACGCTGGTGTCGTATCTGAACAAACTGGTGTGGATCCTCACCGGTAATTTCGGGCGCCCCGGCACGATGTTTTTGCACTCCTCGTTCGCGGCGCTGGCCGGCGGACCCCCGTCGAGCACCGGCCAGGGTAAACCGTCCACTCGGCTGGATCGGATCACCAAAAAGGCGACCGCCAAAGCGGTCTCGACGGCCGGGGCCGCGCTGGCGACCGGGCTGCCTGCGCTCGCGCGCGTCGGCCGGTTACGTCCGCTGCTCGAGACCGGGGCGGGGGCGTTGCTTGATGCGATGGTCCCGGTCGCCGGCGGGATGCTGGCCGCCACCGCGCCCGGGTCGGGGGCGGGGCACGGACGTCGCCGGTCACCGGCGCCAAGATCATCGGCGGGTTGATCCCGTGCAACTCGGTTGCCGACGAGGTGCTCACCGATCACCCGGACCGGTTCCGGGCGATGTGGATCGACTCCAGCAATCCCGCACACTCGTTGGCCGACTCGAAACGCTTCCGCGCCGCGATGGCGGCACTGGAGTTGTCGGTGGTGATCGATGTCGCGTTCACCGAGACCGCGCGGCTGGCCGATTACGTGCTGCCCGCCTCCAGCCAGTTCGAAAAACCCGAAGCGACGTTCTTCAACTTCGAGTTCCCGCGCAACGTGTTTCACCTGCGCAAGCCGGTTGTCGATCCGCTGCCGGGAACGTTGGACGAACCGCAGATCTACGCGCGGCTGTTGCGTCGGTTGCACGTGGTCGACGACGTCGTGCTCGACCGGCTGCGCCGCGCCGCGCACGCGGGCCGCGACACGTTCGGCGCCGCCTTCTTCGGCGCGCTCGCAGCCAAGCCGCGGCTGGGCAAGCTGGGCCCCCCTATCTGCTGTACGAGACGCTCGGCGAAACGCTACCGCCGTCGGTGCGCGGCGCGGCGGCGCTGTGGGGCGTCAGCCAGCTGTGCGCGGTGTCCAACCCGAAAGCCGTCGCTCGGGCGGGATTCACCGGTCGGGGCCTCGCCCCCGGCAACAAGCTTTTCGACGCGATCATCGGATCCCCGTCCGGCGTGGTGTTCACCGACGACGCCTGGGACGATGTGTGGCACTACGTCAAACGCGCCGATCGGCGGTTCACGATCGCGATCGACACGCTGCTCGATCGGGTGCGCGAACTGGAGACGGCCCGGTCGGTGTGGACCACCGAGGAGTTCCCGCTGGTGCTGGCCGCCGGGGAACGCCGGTCCTTCACCGCCAACACCATCTTCCGCAACCCCGACTGGCGGCGCCGCGACCGGCACGGCAGCCTGCGGGTCAGCGCGGAGGACGCCGAGCGACTGCAGCTGACCGACGGCGGGCAGGCCCGGCTGGTCACCCAGAACGGGTCGGCGACCGTCACCGTCGAGATCAGCGACATGATGCGGGCCGGCAACATCGCGCTGCCCAACGGGCTCGGCCTGGACTGCCCCACCGGGGACGGTTCGATGACATCGGCCGGCGTGTCCCCCAACGAGCTGACCGGTGTGGGTCTCAAGGACGATTTCGCGGGCACCCCGTGGCACAAACATGTGCCGGCCCGCCTGGAGGCCCTCACCGCAGGAAACCCACCGCGCTAAGGAGACATCGATGCGTTATCGGGATTGCCCGACGGTCGAGGTGTCCGACCGGTGGTCGCTGAGAAGTCAGGAGAAACACCATGGAGGTGTCAACTCTTGTCCTTCACCGCTGCACGGCGGTGCTTGGCGCTCACGATGCGCGGTGCGTACCGTCGGCCCGGGCGTGGTAGGCATCGCGGGTGGCCTGGTCCACGTTCAAGTAGAGCCGGTCGGCCTGCAGCCAGCGAAACAGCGCACGACGCGGCCGTTCGGGAATCGCGTTCGCGGCGCGCACCGCAAACCCCAGGCGCCCGGGCGCATACGTCAGCGCCTTATTGCGCTGCACGGTGCGCACGACGGCCCGCGCGATGTCCGTCGGCTCGACCGACCCGAACTTCTCGACGACCGTCGGGAGCACCACCCCCGCCGAGAGTTCGGTGTGCACGATCCCGGGCAGCACCGCCGACACCCGGACCCCGATTGGTGCCAGCTCTTCCCGCAGCGCCAAGGTGAATCCGACCACACCGAACTTGGTGCCGCAGTATGTTGCGACGCCGGGGAATCCCGCGACACCGGCCATCGACGCGACGTTCACGATGTGGCCACTGCCCCGCTGCACGAACCTGCGGACCGCTAGCTGGGCGCCGGTGATGACGCCGCCCAGGTTGATCGCAATCATCTTCTCGGCGGTCGCCCACTGCTCGTCGAGGAAATCGCCGGTGAGCATCACGCCGGCGTTGTTCACCAGCACGTCGATCGGTCCGAGTTCATTCTCGGTGCCGGCGAGGAATGCGGCGAACGAGTCCGAGTCGGTCACGTCGAGCGGCAGCGCACGCGCGGTGCCCGGCACGGTGGAGGCCGATTGCTTCGCCAGGTCGAGGTCGAGGTCGCCGATTGCGACGCTTGCGCCTTGGGCCGCGAACGCTTTCGCCGTGGCAAGCCCGATCCCGCGGGCACCGCCGGTGACCGCCACCACCTTGCCCTGAACCGCATTGCTTTTCATCTGTGTTACCGTGCTTTCCTTGCCGAGGTCACCACTTGCTGCGTGCGGCCATCACCGACAGAACCTCAAGTGGCGCCGGAGGCGCGTACCCGGTGCCGTTGTCGATGCGCACGTCGGCGCCGAGGTCGCCGAGCATCATCCCGGCGAAGAGAACCGGCGCCAGCCCGGCCATTTCAACGACGCGCACACCCGCTGGCGGACCCATCGTGATCTCCCTCCTAGTGTTGGTCGCCGGACAGCTCGGCTAGCCGGGCACGAACCAGTTTGCCGGTGGCGTTGTGGGGTAACTCGGTGACGAAGACGATGTCGCGGGGCACCTTGTAGCGGGCGAGGTTCGCCTTCACGTACGCCTTGATGTCCTCGGCGTCGCGTTCGGCCGCCGGCGCCGGCACGATGTAGGCGCGCAGCCGTTGGCCGAACTCCGGGTCGTCGACGCCGATCACCGCCGCGTCCAGCACGTCGTCACGGTCGGCGAGCAGGTTCTCAACCTCGAGCGGGAAGACGTTCTCCCCGCCGGAGACGATCATGTCATCGGCGCGGCCGTCGATGAACCACAAACCGTTCGCGTCGACGTGCCCCAGGTCGCCGGTACACAACAGGCCGTCCATGATCTCCTTGGTGCGGCCATCGGTGTAGCCGGAGAAACTCAGCGCGCTCCCGACGAAAACCGTTCCGGTCCTGCCCGGTTCGGTGATCGGTTGCCGCGACTCGTCGTAGAGCGCGACGCGGCAGCCCACCGGCGGCCGGCCGACGGTCCCGGGTGCCTGCCGCAGCTCCTGCGGCGTCGCCACCGTCGCGACCGCGACCTCGGTGGACCCGTACAGGTTGTAGAGCACGTCGCCGAAGATCGCGGCGGTGCGCCGGCACAGATCCGGCGACAGCGCCGACCCGGCGGCGAAGATGATCCGCACCGAGGAGGTGTCGTGTTGTGCACGGACGTCGGGGGCCAGTTCGACGATGCGTTGCAGCATGGTCGGCACCACGATCAGCGTGTGCGCCCGGTGCTCGGCGACCGCACGCAGGGTGGCCTCCGGGTCGAAACGGCGCTGCAGCACGATCGTGTTGCCCAGGGCCAGCGCAAGAGTGAACGTGGCCAGCCCGGTGCCGTGGAACAACGGCGCCGCCACGCAGCACACGGCCCGGCTGGGCAGCGGTATCCGGTCCAGCAGCTGAGCCGAGTGCAGCGGGTTGATCCGGTCCCGCGGCGCCCCCTTCGGGGTGCCGGTGGTTCCGCTGGTCAGCAGCACCATGCCGCCGGGTTTCGGCGGCGCGGGCAGCCCGGTGATGGCTCGACCCGCGATGAGCTGGTCGATCGTCTTGGCGCCCTTGATCCCCGGCGACGCGCCGTCGACCCAGGTCAAGATGCGGGGAACCTCAGCGGGTATCGCCGAGAGCAGGTCGGCGAACTCGGCGTCCATCATGACCACGCTGACCCGTTCGCGGGCCGCGACGTCGGCGAACTGGGGTTTGGCGAACCCGGTGTTCATCAGGACCAGGCGGGCGCCGAGCTTGTTGGCGGCCATCATGGTCAACACCAGGCCGCGATGGTCTCGGCACAGCGCGGCGATCACGTCGCCCGGCCCGACCCCGTCCGCGCGCAGCCCCCGCGCCAATGCGTTGGAAATGCCGTCGAGTTGACGAAAGCTCAGCGCGCCGCGTTCGTCGACGATCGCCGGGGCGTCGCCGTAGCGGGCGGCCGCGTGGCTAACCGCACCGGCGAACGGACCGTAGCGCCGGACGGCGAGCAGCGAGCGCACCGCCTGATCGGGCCGCGTCGGGTCGGCCACCCCGCTGCGCAGCAGCACCCGAGTTCCTTGGACGACATCGATGATCCCGCCGATGGTCATTCGTGGCCTTTCGTCATTGCGGCTCCCGATCTGGCATGTTCATCAGGCCGACTCGGTCCGGTCGCCGGCCCGCCGGACAACCTCGACGACGAGCCGGGTGACCTCGTCCGGGTTGTCTAGCTGCGGACAATGCCCCGAGCGCGGCAGAATCACCAGCTGACTGCCCGAGATCTGCTGGTGCAGCATGCGACTGGACTGCACCGGGATGATGCGGTCCCGCGCACCGTGCACGATCACCGTCGGGCAGTGGACCCGAATACCGCGGTGGGAGCCGAGGGCTTCATACCCGTACCGGAAAGCGTCGCGCCCCAATGCCGCAACATCGGTGGCCCGCGACACCAGCTGCGTCCAATACGCGACGACCTCCGGATCGGTGGTGGCCCCCGGTCCGTAGAGCACCTTCGGTATCGCACGCCGGATGCCCCAGCGCAACGTCCGCGCCGGCACCGGGAGGTGGGCGACGCAAGACCAGAACCAAACTGGGATCGGGCGCCGGCGGGCCAGCCGCGCCAGCCAGTGTTGGGCATTCAGCGGATCATCCAGGGCGACAAGTGCCTTCACCAGATCCGCATGGCGGGCCGCGGCACGCACCGCGGTCGCCGCACCCAGCGAATTGCCGACCAGGACCGCCGGACCGGTCTCGGCGAGGACGGCGTCGACGAATGCGTCGAACTGGGGACCAGCGGCCCGGCCCGG
>PPEA01000546.1 GCA_002967005.1 Mycobacterium talmoniae | reverse complement strand
CCCGAGGGTGCGCCAGGCCGGGCCGCTCGCCGGGCAGAACCCGGCGCCGTTCACCGGTGAGCCGCCATTCCTGCCGCCAGCTTCACCCGGTCAACGGTTCGATGGTCGGGGTGGCCAAGCCGATCATCATCAACTTCCAGCGGCCGATCGCCGACCAGGCGATGGCCGAGCAGGCGATCCACATCTCCTCGGTGCCGCCGGTGCCCGGCAAGTTCTACTGGATGACCCCCACCCAGGTGCGGTGGCGCCCGCTGAACCTGTGGCCCGCCCATACCGCGGTGCACATCGACGCCGCCGGCACCCAGTCGGACTTTCACACCGGGGATGCGTTGGTGGCCACCGCCGACGACGCCACCCACCAGATGACCATCACCCGCAACGGGAAGGTGGAGCAGACCTTCCCGATGTCGATGGGGATGGCCGCCGGTAACCACCAGACCCCCAACGGCACCTACTACGTGCTGGAGAAGATGCCCACGGTGGTGATGGACTCGTCGACCTACGGGGTCCCGGTCAACTCGACCTACGGCTACAAGGTGACGGTGAACGACGCCGTGCGCATCGACAACAGCGGCGGCTTCGTGCACAGCGCGCCGTGGTCGGTGAGCGACCAGGGCAAGCGCAACGTCAGCCATGGCTGCATCAACCTGGCGCCGGCCAACGCCAAGTGGTTCTACGACAACTTCGGGTCCGGGGACCCGGTGGTGGTGAAGAACTCCGTCGGCTCCTACACCAAGAACGACGGCTCCAACGACTGGCAGATCTAGGTCGCGCACGCCGAGTGGCCAGTTAGCGCACGCTTTTCGCGCGGTTTTTGCGTGTCATAACTGGCCACTGGGCGCCTTCGCGGGCGGTCAGTTCCAGATGCGCACCCGGCGGTCCGGCTCCAGGTACAGCGCGTCGGCCTCGGCTACCTCGAACGCCTCGTAGAACGCGTCGACGTTGCGGATGACGCCATTGCAGCGGAACTCCGGCGGTGAGTGCGGGTCGATGGCCAGCCGCCGGATCGCCTCGGCGTCACGGGATTTGGTGCGCCACACCTGCGCCCAGCCGAAGAACACCCGCTGCACCCCGGTCAGCCCGTCGATCACCGGCGCGTCCCGACCGCCCAACGACAGCTGGTAGGCCAGCAGCGCGATCGACAATCCGCCCAGATCGCCGATGTTCTCCCCGACGGTGAAGGCGCCATTGACATGGTGGCCATTGCCGTCGGCCACGCCCGCGGCACGTAGGCCTCGTACTGTTCGATCAGCGCCTGGGTGCGCGCCCCGAATTCGGTGCGGTCGTCGTCGGTCCACCAGTCGACCAGGTTGCCGTCGCCGTCGTACTTGGCGCCCTGATCGTCGAAACCATGCCCGATCTCGTGCCCGATCACCGCCCCGATCCCGCCGTAGTTGGCGGCGTCGTCGGCGTCGGCGTCGAAGAACGGGGGCTGCAAAATGGCCGCCGGGAAGACGATTTCGTTCATCCCCGGGTTGTAGTAGGCGTTGACGGTCTGCGGGGTCATGAACCACTCGTCGCGGTCCACCGGGCCGCCCAACTTGGCCAACTCGCGGTCGTGGTTGACCGCGTAGCCGCGGCGGTAGTTGCCGTACAGGTCGCGCGGTCGATCACCAGCGCCGAGTAGTCCCGCCACTTCGTTGGGTAGCCGATTTTGGCGGTGAACTTGTCCAGCTTGGCCAGGGCGCGCTCCCGGGTGGCCGGTGTCATCCAGTCCAGGTCGGTGATGCTGACCCGGTAGGCCTCCCGCAGGTTGTCCACCAACACGTCCATCCGGGCCTTGGCCTCGGGTGGGAAATGCCGCTCGACATACAGCTTGCCCAGCGCATCACCCATCAGGCCTTCGACCAGCCCGACGCCGCGTTTCCAGCGGTCGCGGATCTGCTCGGTGCCGGTCAGCGTCCGACCGTAAAACGCGAAGTCCTCGGCGACCAGCGCCTCGGTCAACAGCCCCGCGCGGGAGTGGATCACCCGCCAGCGCGCCCAGCGCTTCCAGTCCGCCAGGTCCTCCCCGGACCACAGCGCGGCGAACGCGGTCAGGTAGTCGGGTTGGCGCACAACCAGTTCGGGGACCGCGTCCGGGCTGGTGCCCAGCGCGGTCAGCCACCCGGCCCAGTCGAATCCGGGGGCCTGCGCCGGCAGGTCGGCGAAGGTGCGCAGGTTGTAGCCCAGCTCGGCGTCGCGGCGCTTGACCACGTCCCAGTGCGCGGCCGCCAGTCTGGTCTCCAGCGCGACGATCCGGGCGGCGGTGTCGGTGTGGTCGCCGCCGTAGACCAGGGCGAACATCGCCGTGATGTGGTTCGGGTAGGCGGCCAGCACCTCGGCGTGCTGCGGCTCGCGGTAGTAGGACTCGTCGGGCAACCCGAGCCCGGATTGGGTCAGGTGCACCAGGTAGCGCGACGAATTCTTCGAGTCGGTGTCGATGTAGAGCCCGGTCCCGCCGCCCACCCCGGTGCGTTGCAGGCCGCCCAGCGCCGCCGCCAACTCCTCCGGAGTCGCCGCGGCGTCGATCGCGGCCAACTCGTCGAGCAGCGGCTGCACGCCGCGGGTTTCCACCCCCTGCTCGTCGGCGAAGCTGGCATACAGGTCGCCGATGCGCTGCCGGTCGGTGCCGGCGGCGGCGCCGGATTCCGCGGCCTCGGTGATCAGGTCACGCACCTGGATCTCGGCGCGGTCGAACAACGTGCGGAATGCGCCGTCGGTTGCCCGGTCGGCGGGGATGACATAGTCGGCCAGCCAGCGGCCGTTGACGTGACCGAACAGGTCATCCTGGGGGCGGGCAGCGGCGTCGACGTAGCTCAGGTCGATCCCCGAGCGCAAGGCTTGTGGCGTCACGTTCCCATCCTTACCACGGCGGGGCACGGATGCGCCGGGCCTGGCAGGTACCCTCCAGCCATGTCCGACGGGGAGCCGAGCGCGTCAGCCGACACCGATCCCGACGACGACGCCTCCTCGGACGGTCGGGTGTTCTCCGGTTACGGCGTCGCGTCGACGGCGCTGGGGCTGCTGTCGGTGGCCGCGCTGGCGCTGGGTGTGCTGATTTGGTCGGTCCATCGCGACAACGTGGGTGAGCGCGACCACCAGACCCGGGTGCTGGAGGCCGCGGTCGAGTGGACCGGGGTGCTGATCAACATGAACACCGACAACGTCGACGCCAGTCTGCGACAGCTGCACGAGGGCACCGTCGGCCAGCTCAATGTGGAGTTCGACTCCGCGATGCAGTCGTATCGCCAAGTCGTGCAGAAGCTCAAGCCGCACAGCGTGGGGCAGGTCGAGTCGGTGGCGATCGAATCGATGCACCACGACCCCGAGGCGCGGCCGGCTGACCGGCCGCGCGATGACCCGCTGCCCGAAGTGGCCAGCCGGGTCGACACCGTGCTGGTGGTGGCCACCTCGGTCGCCGAGAACGTCAGCGGCAAGCCGCAGACGGTGCACTGGAATCTGCGCCTGGACGTCGCCGACGTCGACGGCAAGCTGCAGATATCGCGGCTGGGGTCCATCCGATGAGGAACCTCTGGCGGGTGGTGGCGTTCGACATCGCCGCCCCGCTGGCCGCGGTGGCCGCCCTGCTGGCGATCGGGGTGGTGCTCGGCTGGCCGTGGTGGTGGGTGTCGGCGTGCTCGGTGCTGGTGCTGCTGGTGCTCGAGGGGGTGGCGATCGAACTTCTGGCTGCTGCGCCGGCGACGCGGTGCCGTCGGCACCGACGACGACGGGCCGGG
>PPEA01000545.1 GCA_002967005.1 Mycobacterium talmoniae | reverse complement strand
GTCCGGGTTCGAGCGGTGGACCGAGCCGGACCGCGAGTTCACCCGCGATTCGGCGCAGGTGGTGCAGATCGCCACCACGATGGCCGAAGCGACCGCGACGTTCACCCCGCAGAACCCGACCGGCGCCGCCGAGAAGGCCGCGGCGCTGATGGTGCCGGAGCGGGCCGAGGCGTTCAAACAGAACGTCGCCAAGTCCTCCGCCGATCTGGCGCACCGCAACGTGACGGCGCAGGCGCTGACGTTGTCGGCCGGTGTCGAGGCGCTGGGGCCGTCGATGGGCACCGTGACCACCGTGCTGCGGGTCATCCAGAACGCCCCGGGTCAGCCGCCCGATCAGGCGGTGGTGGCCCTGCGGGTGGCGTTGACCAAGCGCGACGGACAGTGGCTGGTGCTCGACGTGTCGCCGATCAACCAACGGTGAGGCTGCGCTTTCGATCAGGGTTGCGGGTCGACGAACCTCCGTCAACGGGCATCGGCTGGTACATCCCTGTGGTCAGACGCAGCCATATGCTGCTGGATAGGGGTGGCTCTGGGTGGGAGGACACGGATGGGAAAGCTGCGGGCACAGGCGTTGAGTGCGTTGGCTGCAATTGCACTCACCGGGTGTACAGCAACGGTTTCCGGCGTCGCGGTGACGCCGCCTGATCTGACCGATTCCCACGGCGTGGTCGTGGAACTGCTCGAGATAGGCAACTACAAAGCCAGGCCGAGCCCTACCCTCGGTGCCGCCGGCCCCGGTGGGGGTCAATTTGAAGGGATACGGATGGCGGCTTACGTGGCCGGTCCGTGGCAGGTCGATGAAACCTTGCGTCGACAGAATGACTTCAATATTTGGGCGACCATGCCATTTCCAGATCCAGAATCTGTCGGATTCGCCATGTACCCGGGTGTCACCGAACTGAAGGCCCGGATCGCGGCCAGCATCACCGAGCATGGATTCATCGCCGGGTTTTCCACCGCGCGCAGCGTGCTGGGTTCCGACGGCGTCGCGAAGACCCTGACCAATATGGTGCTGCGATTCCCCGACGCCGACGCCGCCGCGGCTGCAGCCCACGAGATGGCGGCTATCGGCGCCTCGGCGGCGGGGGCTCCGGAGCGCCCGGTGGCGATCGACCACCACCCCGAGGCGATCGCTTCGATCCACTACGACGACGGCGATGCGAAAGTGGAAAGTTTCGCCCCGCACGGTCCGTACATGTTGTATCAATACGCATTTACTGCGAAAGCCGACGATCAGGACCCATCCGGCCGCGCCTTGCAGCTGATCGCCAAAACTCTCGATCTCCAGGTGCCGCTGATCGACCGGTTCGTACCCACCGACCCGTCGAAGCTCGCTGCCCTCCCCAAGGACCCGACTGGGCTGATGTCCCGCGTGCTGTCCGGAGATGGCGATCAGGAACCCGGCAGGGCCATGGGCGTTTGGGGCCCGGACACCTGGTTGCATTTCGCCTTCGATCCGATCGAAACGGCACACCTATTGGACATGGCGGGCGTTGATAGGGTGGCGCAGCGGTTAACGACCATCTACCAGGCTCGGGACACTGCAGGCGCAACTTTGGTGGCCGACCAGATCAGTGCCGGGATGACCAAGTTTCCCAGCGTGAAACCGATCCCCGGGGTGCCGGGTTTTCCGATAGCCAGATGTTTCAACCGAACGAAAGGGTTCGCGACGAACGAAGGCGGCCCATCGGTGCAACGGCTCTACCCGCGCTACACGTGCGTCGCACGGGTGGACCGCTACGCATTCACGTCGTTCTCGAACCATGAGGTCGATGCCAAGCAGCAACTCTCCGCTCAATATCTAATCCTGGCCGGCAAGTGAGCCGTCGTTGCGGTTGCCGCGAACGTGCGCAATCCCGGAATAACCCCCGGCGTGGCGGCCGGGGACACGCACGCTCGCGTAGTTAAGCGAGCCGGGCGTGCTCGACTTTGAGGCAGCGATCCATCACAACCTGCAGCCCGGCGGCCTCGGCGTCGCGGTCCACCTGCTCATCGGACAGGCCCAGTTGCAGCCACAGGGTCTTGGGGCGGGCGTCCAGCCGCAGCACCTCGTCGAGCACCGACGGCAGCTGATCGCGGCGCCGGAACACGTCGACCAGGTCCGGCACCACCGGCAGCTCCGCCAGGCTGGGATACACCGGCGCGCCGTCGATCTCGGTGATCGTCGGATTGACCGGATACACCTGGTAGTCGCCGGTGGCGACCAGATAGGAGTAGACCTCGTGGCTGGGCCGGGTCGGGTTGGCCGACGCGCCGATGACCGCGATGGTCTTGGTCTCAGCCAGGATGCGTCGCAGCTGATCGCCCGCCATCAGTTGGTGCCGGCCGACCGCTCGGCCCGCATTTTGACGAACCGGTCCGATAGCCGCCGCATCCGGATCATCAGCGACGCCGGCGGGCTGACTTTGGCGTCGAGGTAGTCGGTCAACTCCTTGGGCGGCACCCCGATGCGGGACGCGAACTCGGGGGGCCCCAGGCCGGAGCGCTCCATCAGCAGCCGGATGTGGCGGGCGACCTCGGCGCGTTCGTTGGCTTCCAGGTGGGCGCGGGTGCGGGCCAGCACCTCCGACAGCGCCTTGGAGATGCCATAGGGCCGGGCGCCGTTGAGCACCTCCTCGACCTGGCGGGCGGTGCGCCCGTACGGGTCACGTTTGAGCGCGACGACGATCCGCTGCCACACGGTGATGTCGCCGCTTTCCAGTGCCGACCGGATGGCGGCGGTGGACCAAAACTCCACGGGGCGGTCGTTGTAGCGCGGGCGAGGGCCGGACCGGTGCGGCACCGGTCCGCGACGCGGGTCGGCTGCCAACGTCACCTCGCCTCCTCAAGCATCGCTACGGCCACCGACAGGCAGCGCTGCCGGACTTCCTCCCAGTCTGCACCGGAATCCGGGTCGGCCGATGGCTCATCGTCAATATCGGCCGGATGTGGATCCGCGAGCCGACGGACCAGCTGGGTGGCGATCCATTGTCGCTTAGCTGGTTGACCACAGTAATACCGGTCTATCCCGGCCAGCACCACGGCGGCGGTTTCGGGTTCCATCGCATCGACAAGCTCAGCAACTCGATGTAGTCGCGGCTGCTGTTGCGGCACATGATCAGGTAACCCTTGAGCCGCAGCGTTTCGGCCCCGGTGGGCACCTGCAACCGGTCACCGGTGGGCAGCTGGAGTTGGTGGTTTCCAGCGCTGC
>PPEA01000544.1 GCA_002967005.1 Mycobacterium talmoniae | reverse complement strand
TGCGGGGGGCCGCGGTCTGCTGGGAGCCGGTGCGGCAGCGACGGCCCGGCTGCGGGCGACCGACCGCTTGCGTTCGTCGGGCAGCCGGATCTCACCCAGCCCGATGCGGATCTGCACCCGCTTCATCCAGCGCGGCGCCCACCAGCAGTCGTCGCCGAGCAGCTTCATCACCGAGGGCACCAGGAACATCCGGATCACGGTGGCGTCCAGCAGCAACGCCGCCATCAGACCGAACGCCAGGTATTTCATCATCACCAGGTCGGAGAACACGAACGATCCGGCGACCACGGCCAGGATCAACGCGGCCGCGGTGATCAGCCGCCCGGTCGTCGCGGTGCCGATCCGGATGGCCTCGGTGGTGGACATCCCGGATTCGCGCGCCTCCACCATGCGGGAGACCAGGAACACCTCATAGTCGGTGGCCAGACCCCAACCCACCGCGACGACCAGGGCGATGATGATCACCATCAACGGGGTCGGGGTGAAGTTCAGCAAGCCGGCGCCGTGCCCGTCGACAAAGATCCACGTCAAGATGCCCATCGTGGACCCGAGCGTCAACGCGCTCATCACCGACGCCTTGAGCGGCAGCACCACCGACCCGAACGCCAGGAACATCAACAGCGTGGTGGTGGTCAGCATGATCACCAGCATCAGCGGACCCTGCGCGGACAGGGCGTGGATGCTGTCCTGCTCGAGCGCGGGGGTGCCGCCGACCAGCAGGCGAAGCCCCTTGGGGGCGGGGATCGCCCGCAGGTCCTTGATCTTCTGGGCGGCATCGTTGCGGCTGATCAAGCCGTTTTCGATCACCCGGACCGACTTGTCCTTCGACGCACCCGGCAGCTCGGGTCGTTCCTTCCACATGTCGGCGGGGTTGTTGTCCGGCTCGACGAAGCCGCTGATCGCCATCGCCTTGTTGCGGACGTCGGCGACCTGCTGGTCGGTGACGTCCTTGTGGTTGTCGGATTCGATCACCAGTGTCAGCTTCTCGGTCCGGAAGCCGGGGAAGATCTTGTCGAACTGCTCTTGGGCGACTCGGGCGGAATTGTCCGGTGGGAGGTACTTCTCGCTCATGCCGCCGAACGACAGCTTCCCCAACGGGATGATCAGCAGGATCATCGCGATCACGATCGGGATGGCGAACGCCAACGGCCGCTTCATCACGACGTTGACCAGCTTGCCCCAGAACTCGCCCTCGACTTCCTCGCGGGTCTTGGTCTTCTGGGTCTTCTCGGCGAACCAGCCGATGATGCGGTTGGACAGCCCCCAGTTCCGCAGGAACGGCACCCGGTACAGGGTGCGTACCCCCAGCGAGTCGACGTGGCGGCCCAGCACACCCAGAATGGCCGGCAGCAGCGTGATCGACAGCAACGCCGCCAACCCGACCGCCGCGAAGATGGCGTAGGTCAGCCCCTTGACGAAGGCCTGCGGCATCACCAGCAGGCTGGCGCCCGAGACGATAATCAGCACCGCGGAGAACACCACGGTCCGACCGGCGGTCATCACACTGCGGCGCACCGCGGCCTCGGTGTCGTAGCCTTCGGCGATCTCCTCCCGGAACCGGCTCACCACGAACAGCCCGTAGTCGATGGCGATACCGAGACCGATCAGCGAGATCACCGGCTGGGCGAAGAAGTTCACTGGCCCGAAGAGGGTGACCGCCCGCAAGATGCCGGTCGCCCCGGCGATGCTCAAACCGCCGACTATCACCGGCAGGCTGGCGGCGATCACCCCACCGAACACGAAGAACAGCACCACGGCCACCAGCGGTAGCGCCAGGACCTCCATTCGCTTCTGGTCGGTGGCGATGGTGCCGGTCAGTGCATCGGCGACCGGCTGCAAACCGGCGAGTTTGACGGTGCCGCCGTCGAGTTTCTGCAGGGCCGGCTGGACGTCCTGGTAGTTCTTCAGGATGGTGTCGTCGTCGTCACCCTTGAGCTGAATGGAGGCGAACGCGTGCTTTTTGTCGGGGTCGGCCATCGTGCGCAGCGCCTCGGGGTTGGTGAAGTACCCCACCCAGCTGAGCACCTGCTCGGGGTGATCGCTTTTGACCTTGTTGAGGCCGTTTTTGATGCTGTCGAACCACTTCTTGTCGTCGACGGTCTTGCCCTTGGGGGCGGTGAACACCGCCACGACGTGGCTGGTGCGGTCGCGCCCGTACACCTTGTCGCCGTCGATCGACGCCTGCACCGACTGGCTGCCTTCGTCGTAAAAGCCGCTCTGGGTGACGTGCTTGCCCAGGCTCGCCCCGAAAATGCCGCCGCCGAGGCAGAGCGCCACCATGACCCCGATTACGATGAACCGGTAGCGATATACAGTTCGACCCCACCAGGCGAACACCTACGCTCCTTACTTCTGTGGCGACCCGCGCTCTTTACAGTTGTCACACACGCGAGGTCAATAGCGAGGTCAGCGGCCGGAACGGCTGCAGCCACGCCCCCTGCTCTGGTAGCGAATCGAGACCGATCCGCGGCAGCGGCTCCCGGAACACACCAGGAATGTCTTCCAGGTCGACAAACTCCAAGGTATCCGAGGCTAGCGCCCAACTGGCATGTTCACGAAATCCCAGCACTTCAACCTGGGTTCCGGCCTGCGCAATTTCCTCCAGCGGCAGCCGGAACGCCTGCCCGTCGGCGGAGGCCACCATTAACGCCGCCAAGCCCTCGTCACGGCGCAGCGCGATGTGATGCAGCATGTCGGCGTCCACATCGCTGTCCTCATCGACCTTCGGTTTGGCGAACACCGCGAACCCCACGTTACGCAGCGCCTCCACCCACGGCCGCACCACATCGGCGGTGCCGGGGGCGATATTGGTGAACACGGTGGCCTCGGGTTCGACGGTGATCTCCGGGTAGCGGGCCGACACCTCGGCGGTGCGGGCCAACAACCAGCGGCCCAGCGCGTCGAAGCGGGGGCGTTCCACACCGGTCGGGCGGCGCCCCAGGATGGAGCCCAAGCCCATGTCGAGGTTGGGCGCGTCCCACACCAGCAGCACCCGCCGCGCCGCGGGAGCAACGCTCGGGGTCTCCGTCGCACCGCCATCGGGCGCGTCGGCGGCTGTTTCCTCGGTCACGCTCACGGCTTCTCCCAGAGCAACTCCGCGACGGCGCTGCCCGCCTCCTGAGCCTTCGTCTCGTACTTGGTGATCGGGCGGACCACCGAGATCGGTAGCCCCGGGGTGTCCTGGTACACCCGACGCAACCGGGGTTCGGCGTCGCCGGCCTCGGCGATCTGCTCGGCGTAGCCCGGGGTGATCAGTGGCGGCGTGCAGCACACCGCCGGGCCGCAACCGGTCGGCGATCAGCGCAATGGTGGCGGGCTGCAGCAGCCGCCGCTTGTGGTGGCGGGCCTTGGGCCACGGGTCCGGAAAGAACACCCGCACGCCGACTAGGGAATTCGGCGCGAGCATGTGGTCCAGCACGTCGACCGCGTCGCCGCGGATCAACCGGATGTTGGTGACGTCTTCCCGGTCGATGGCACTCAGCAGCTGTGCCAGCCCCCGCCGGTACACCTCCACGGCCAGCACGTCGATATCGGGTTCGGCTTGCGCCATCGCCACCGTTGAGGCGCCGGTGCCGCACCCGATCTCCAACACCAGCGGCGCGTCCCGGCCGAACCAGGACTCGGTGTCCAGCAGTTCGGGCGTGTCGGTGGCCTGCCGGCCCAGCGTCGGCCAGTGCGCCCGCCCTGGGCTGCCGCCGGGCGGCTCCACCTTGAGCACGTCGGCGCCCAGGTCGGCGAACAGGCGGGTCACCGGGTCCGACGCGTCGTCGCCGAGGTCGAGCACCCGCAGACAAGACAGCAGCCCGGCGTCGACCATGCCGTCAGCGTAGTGCGCAGGTTTTCCGCGTTTGGCCGCCGGTTATTCACCGCGGATGACCACAATCGGACAGATGAGCACCGCAACCCTCTCCGGCGACGAGCTCGACCTCATCGACGCCTATTGGCGCGCCGCCAACTACCTGTCCGTCGGGCAGATCTACCTGCTGGACAACCCGCTGCTGACCGAACCGCTGACCCCCGAGCACATCAAGCCGCGGCTGCTGGGCCATTGGGGCACCACCCCGGGGCTCAACCTGCTCTACGCGCACCTCAACCGGATCATCCGCAACCGCGACGCCAACGTCATCTTCATCACCGGGCCCGGGCACGGCGGGCCGGGGCTGGTCGCCAACGCCTACCTGGAGGGCACCTACAGCGAGGTGTACACCGGCATCGAGGAGGACACCGACGGGCTGCGGAAGCTGTTCCGCCAGTTCTCGTTTCCCGGCGGTATCCCCAGCCACGTCGCCGCCCAGACCCCGGGGTCGATCCATGAGGGCGGCGAGCTGGGCTATGCCCTGGTGCACGCCTACGGGGCGGCGTTCGACAACCCGGATCTGGTGGTGGCCTGCGTCATCGGCGACGGGGAGGCCGAAACCGGGCCGCTGGCCGCCAGCTGGCATTCCAACAAGTTCCTCAACCCGGTCCGCGACGGCGCGGTGTTGCCGGTGCTGCACCTCAACGGCTACAAGATCGCCAACCCGACGGTGTTGGCCCGCATCCCCGCCGACCAGCTCGATGCGCTGCTGTACGGCTACGGCTACCGGCCGATCACCGTGGCCGGCGATGATCCGGCGATCGTGCACCAGCAGCTGGCGACCGCGCTGGATGAGGCCTTCGACCAGATCGCGGCCATCCAGCAAGCCGCGCGGATCGACGGGGTCAAAGACCGCCCGCTGTGGCCGATGATCGTGCTGCGCACCCCCAAGGGCTGGACCGGACCGGCGGTGGTCGACGGCAAGCAGGTGGAGGGCACCTGGCGGGCCCATCAGGTGCCGCTGGCCGAAACCCACGACAATCCCGCTCATCGCGCCCAGCTCGAGGAATGGCTGCGCAGCTATCGGCCCGCCGAGCTGTTCGACGACGACGGCGCGCTGCGGCCCGAGCTGCGCGCGGC
>PPEA01000543.1 GCA_002967005.1 Mycobacterium talmoniae | reverse complement strand
CGCGGGCCGCGGCGACGCGGGACCGGGAAATGCCGGCGCTGCGCCGCGCGCTGGACACGGTGCGCGCCGAATTGGGCCAACCCGACGAGTCGCAGGAGCCCGACAGCGACGAACTGGAGGAACCGGATAGCGACGAGGCGGAGGAAGCGCACAGCGACGAGTCGGAGGAGCCGGATAGCGACGCCTCGGGGGAACCCGACGGTGACGAGTCCGAGGAACCCGACGGCGGCGAATCGGGGGAACCCGACACCGGCGGGTCCACCCCGAACGAGGCGACGACCGGCGCATCTGACGCCAAACCGGCGGACCGCGCGGTTTGACGGGTTCTGGATCGCGGCGCTGCGGGTATTCCGCAAGATGCCCGATCGTTGCTGGATAACTCGCCCGCGATAACCTCTACTAAGGGTTTATTGAGAGCGGTTCCGCCAGCGTGACCCGTGCAACCTACACAGGAGAGTTCGATGACGTCAGCGACCATTCCCGGTCTGGACACTGCGCCGACGAAGCACCAGGGCCTGCTCACCTGGGTTCAGGAAGTCGCCGAACTCACCCAACCCGACCGGGTGGTCTTCGCCGACGGCTCCGATGAGGAATGGGACCGGCTGTGCACGCAGCTGGTCGAGGCCGGCACGTTCACCCGGCTCAACGACGAGAAGCAGCCCAACTCCTACCTCGCGCTGTCCGATCCGTCCGACGTCGCGCGCGTCGAATCCCGCACCTTCATCTGCACCGAGCACGAGGCGGACGCCGGACCCACCAACAACTGGATGGACCCGGGCGAAATGCGGTCCACCTTGACCGACCTGTACCGCGGCTGCATGCGGGGCCGCACCATGTATGTGGTGCCGTTTTGCATGGGTCCGCTGGGCGCCGAGGACCCCAAGCTCGGTGTCGAGCTCACCGACTCCGAATACGTGGTCGTCTCGATGAAGGTGATGACCCGGATGGGTGCCGCCGCGCTGGAGAAGCTGGGCGACGACGGGTTCTTCGTCAAGGCGCTGCATTCGGTGGGTGCGCCGTTGGAGGCCGGGCAAAAAGACGTGCCGTGGCCGTGCAACGACACCAAGTACATCACCCACTTCCCGGAGACCCGGGAGATCTGGAGCTACGGCTCCGGGTACGGCGGCAACGCGCTGCTGGGCAAGAAGTGCTACTCGCTGCGCATCGCGTCGGCCATGGCCCACGACGAGGGCTGGCTGGCCGAGCACATGCTGATCCTCAAGCTGATCTCCCCGGAGAACAAGGCGTACTACTTCGCCGCGGCGTTCCCGTCGGCGTGCGGCAAGACCAACCTGGCCATGATCCAGCCGACCATTCCGGGCTGGCGCGCCGAAACCCTGGGCGACGACATCGCCTGGATGCGGTTCGGCAAGGACGGCCGGCTCTACGCGGTCAACCCGGAGTTCGGCTTCTTCGGGGTGGCCCCGGGCACCAACTGGTCGTCCAACCCCAACGCCATGCGCACCATCGCCGAGGGCAACACCATCTTCACCAACGTCGCGCTCACCGATGACCGCGACGTGTGGTGGGAGGGCCTGGAGGGCGAGCCCGAGCACCTGATCGACTGGAAGGGCAACGACTGGGTCATCCGGGAAACCGAAACCAAGGCCGCGCACCCCAATTCGCGGTACTGCACCCCGATGTCGCAGTGCCCGATCCTGGCGCCGGAGTGGGATGACCCGCAGGGTGTGCCGATCTCGGGGATCCTGTTCGGCGCCCGGCGCAAGACCACCGTGCCGCTGGTGACCCAGGCGCGGGACTGGCAGCACGGTGTGTTCATGGGCGCCACCATGGGCAGCGAGCAGACCGCCGCGGCCGAGGGCAAGGTCGGCACCGTGCGCCGCGACCCGATGGCGATGCTGCCGTTCTGCGGCTACCACGTCGGCGACTACTTCCAGCACTGGCTGGACCTGGGTAAGAACTCCGACGAGTCCAAGCTGCCGAAGGTGTTCTTCGTGAACTGGTTCCGCCGCGGCGAGGGCGGCAAGTTCCTGTGGCCCGGGTTCGGTGAGAACAGCCGGGTGCTGAAGTGGATCGTCGACCGCATCGAGGGCACCGGGGAGGGTGCCACCACCGCGATCGGCACCGTGCCCACCGCCGACGACCTGGACCTGGACGGCCTGGACGTCGACCCGGCCGACGTGAACGCGGCGCTGGCGGTGCGTCCCGAGGAGTGGCGCGACGAGTTGCCGCTGATCGAGGAATGGTTCGAGTTCGTCGGCGACCGGTTGCCGACCGGCATCCGCGACGAGTTCGACGCCCTCAAACAGCGCCTGGGGTAGGGCGTTTTTTCGCGAGCGTGCGTGTCCCCGGCCGACACGTCGCGCAGATTTCCGGATTTGCGCACGCTCACGGCCGGCAACCCGACCACTTGACACCCGTCAAGTTTGGCGGCGGTACAGTCTGCGCATGCAGATCCGCGAGCACCTCGGCGCCCACAAACCCGCCATCATCTTGCATCCGTCCGGCACCGTCCTCACCTTCGAGGAGCTGGAATCCCGCGCCAACCGATTGGCGCACTATTTCCGCGGCGCCGGCCTGGCCGAGGGCGACACCGTCGCGATCCTCATGGAGAACAACGAGCACATCCACGCCGTCATGTGGGCGGCGCGGCGCAGCGGTCTGTACTACGTGCCGATCAACACCCACCTGACCGCCGCCGAGGCCGGCTACATCATCGACAACAGCGGAGCCAAGGCCATCATCGGTTCCGCGGCGCTCCGCAAGACCTGCGAGAACCTGGCCCAGCACCTGCCGGGCGGGCTACCCGACGTGCTGATGATCGCCGATGATGACCTGGACGGCTGGCTGCGCTACCCCGAATGCGTCGCCGGCCAACCGGATATCCCGATCGCCGACGAGATCGAGGGCGATCTACTGCAGTACTCCTCGGGCACCACCGGCCGACCGAAAGGCATCAAACGTGCCCTGCCGCACCTGCCGCCGGCCGAGGCGCCCGGCCTGATGTCGATGCTGGTGTCGGTCTGGATGACCCCGGAATCGGTCTACCTGAGCCCGGCGCCGCTGTACCACACCGCCCCGTCGGTGTGGTCGATGAGCGCGCAAGCCGGCGGTATCACCACCGTGGTGATGGAGAAGTTCGACCCCGAGGGCTGCCTGGATGCCATCCAGCGTCACCGGGTCACGCACGGCCAGTTCGTGCCCGCCCATTTCACCCGGATGCTGAAACTGCCGGAGTCGGTGCGGGATTCGTATGACGTCTCCAGCCTGCAGCGGGTGATGCACGCCGCGGCGCCATGCCCGGTAGAAATCAAAAAGCAGATGATCGACTGGTGGGGTCCGATCGTCGACGAGTACTACGCCTCCTCGGAGGCGCACGGCTCGACGCTGATCAGCGCCGAAGAGTGGCTGGCGCACCCGGGTTCGGTCGGCAAGCCGATGATGGGTGCGGTGCACATCCTCGACGAGGACGGCAACGAGCTGCCGCCGGGGCAGGCGGGGGAGATCTACTTCGAGGGCGGCAACCCGTTCGAGTACCTCAACGACCCGGATAAGACGGCCAAGTCGCGCGATCGGCACGGCTGGATCACCGTCGGCGACGTCGGCTACCTCGACGAGGACGGCTATCTGTACCTCACCGACCGCCGCCACCACATGATCATCTCCGGCGGGGTGAACATCTACCCGCAGGAGGCGGAGAACCTGCTGGTCACCCACCCAAAGGTGTTGGACGCGGCGGTGTTCGGGATTCCCGACGACGAGATGGGGCAAAGCGTCAAGGCGGTGGTGCAGACCGTGGACCCGGCCGATGCCACCGCTGCCTTCGCCGACGAGCTGCTCGGCTGGCTGCGGGACCGCCTGGCGCACTACAAATGTCCCCGATCGATCGCGTTCGAGGCGCAGCTGCCGCGCACCGACACCGGCAAGCTCTACAAGAACGAACTGGTGGCAAAGTACTCGGCATGACCCTGCGCATTGTTGACCTGTCGGCGCCGCCGGAGGTCGATGGTGCCGGGCTATCCGGCCCGGTCGTCGCGGTCGGCGGACTGCGCGGCGCTGCTGAATTCTGGCTGGAGCACGCCACATTCACGGTGAGCGAGGACGGCACCGACGACCGTCGGGTGATCACCGTCGACTCGGTCGACACCGCCGTCGCCGATCTCGCCGCGCGGGTGGACCGCTGGCCGCACGCGGCGGCCGTCTGCGACGACGTCCTGCGCGCGGTCGACGTCACCGGGCCCACGCTGCCCGGGCTGGTCACCGAATCGCTGGCCTACTCCACACTGCAGGCCGGCCCGGAGTTCGCCCGCTGGCTGACCGAGCGGGGTCCCGCCCGGGTGCCGGCGGTTCCCGATCCGGTGCTGTGTGAGCGCGACGGCGACACGCTGCGGATCGCTTTCAACCGACCCCAGCGCCACAACGCGTTTTCCACCGACGCGCGTGCCGCGTTGCTGGAGGCGCTGACAGTGGCCCGGCTGGACCCGTCGATCGATGAAGTGGTGTTATCCGGCAACGGCCCATCGTTTTGCAGCGGCGGCGACCTGGCCGAATTCGGCTCGTTCGCCGACCCGGCCAGCGCGCACCTGGCCCGCACCCGCCACAGCCCGGCGCTGGCCCTCGCCGACCTCGCTACCCGGCTGGGCCCGGCCTGCCGCGCCGAGGTGCACGGGAAGGTGCTGGGCAGCGGTCTGGAAATGGCCTGCTTTTGCGGAACGGTTGTCGCGCAGCCGGATTCGGTATTCGGGCTGCCGGAACTTCAGCTGGGACTGATACCGGGGGCCGGTGGCACCGTCAGCATCACCCGCCGGATCGGGCGGTGGCGCACCGCGTATCTGGTGCTGTCGGGCGCCATGATCGATGTCGACACCGCGCTGGCGTGGGGGCTGGTGGATGCGGTTGGTTAATCCCTCGAGTCGCCGGCTGGTAATGCCCCTGTTTCACGAAAACTGCGTCATACCCTGACAGTTGACGGAGCCCCGCCGGTGTCCTTGGTGGCTGGCCGGTGGGACCGCATGCGCAGCCTGGTCGTGATGGCAGTGACAAGCCTGGCTTGTGGGTCGACAAGAACGGCACCCCTACTCGGGTGCGGGTCGCCGGGGCAGCATCGAGGATGGCGGTCGGGACTTGCCGGTCTCGTCCGACCGAACGCTGGCGGAAGGCAGGACATGACTCAGTACGCGTGGGCTGTGATCGGAGCAGGACCCGCAGGTATCGCGGCGGTGGGCAGGTTGCTCGACCATGGCATAGCCGGCCAGGACATCGCCTGGATCGACCCGGAATTTGCCGCCGGTGATATCGGCGGCAAATGGCGCGCCGTCCCCGGCAACACGCATGTGGCGCTGTTTCTCGACTATCTGAACGCGTCACCGTCTTTTCGCTTCGCCGAAGCGCCGCCCTTCGAGCTCAACGAACTCGATCCGCAGCAGACCTGCCCGCTGGGTGTGGTCGCCGATCCCCTGGTGTGGATCTCCCAGCAGCTCGGCGAACGGGTGCGGCCCCTCCGGACGACCGCGACCGATCTCGCACTGAGCAACGGGCAATGGAGCGTGCGCACCGAGCAAGGGGAGATTCGGTCGAAGAACGTGATCCTCGCAGTCGGCTCGGTTCCCAAGAAGCTCAACTACCCCGGGCTGGTGGAGATCCCGCTGGAAGCGGCTCTGGATCCCCGGCGGCTCGACGGGCCCGCCCTGGACGGGGCGACGGTCGCGGTGTTCGGTTCGTCGCACTCAGCCATGGTCGCGTTGCCGAACCTGCTGAGCACCGCGGCGCGCAAAGTGGTCAACTTCTACCAGAGCCCGCTGCGCTACGCCGTGCGCTTCGAGGATTGGACATTGTTCGACGACACCGGACTCAAGGGTCAGGCCGCCGCCTGGGCGCGGACGAACATCGACGGGGAGCAGCCGGCACGCTTGGAGAGGTGCCGGGTGAACAGCCCGGAATTCCAGGAGCGGCTCCAAGAGTGCGACCACGTCGTGTACACCGTCGGATTCGAACGCCGGCAGCTGCCGCTCACCCCACAGTGGGGGCCGCTGCAATACGACACCGCCAACGGGATCCTCGCACCCGGCCTCTTCGGGGTCGGTATCGCCTTTCCCGAGTACCGCATCCACCCACTCGAATCGGGCCAGTACCGGGTCGGCCTGCACAAATTCATGCAACGGCTGAACGACGTTCTACCGCTATGGCTGCACTACGGAGCAGGGCACAGCAACCCGGCACCGGAACTCGGCACCCTCGATCGGTGCGCGGCACCCGCATTCGCCAGTTGACTCGCTGTCTTGGGGCGCCGCGCGGACTACGGTGCGCCGGTGGCGCCGATGTGGCTGAGCAGGTCTCGGATAGCGCCGGCCGGTGGTGTGGCCCCGCCCACCCAGATGGCGCGCAGGTCACGGCGCAGGTTCAGCTCGGGCACTTCGACGGCGCGTAGTCGTCCGACGGTCAGATCGTCGGCCACCGCTAACCTGCTCATCACCGCCGGCCCCGCGCCGGCCAGCACGGCACCGCGCACCGCGGCAGCAGACGACAATTCCAATATTGGGCGGGCTTGTTCGGCAGCGTCGCCCAGGGCGCTGCGCAACGCCGCCGTCAGCGAATCGCGTGTCCCCGAACCCGGTTCCCGCGCGACCAGCGGTGTCTGGCTGAGTTCGGCTGCACTGACACCTTTTGCGCGGCGCGCCCACTTGTGCCCGGGCGGGACGATCACGACGAGATCGTCGTGCCCGATCACGCGGCTACGGAGCCCGGTGGGCACACCGGGGCTTTCGATGAAGCCAAGGTCCGCGGTCAGGTCTCGGACCGCCGATATCGCGTGTTCGCTGTTGGTGGCGGTCAGAATCACTTCCGGGGCGCCGCGGCCGCGTTGGGCGGCGGCCTGCAATCCCACCAGCCAGCGGGGCATCAGCTGTTCGGCGATCGTCAGACTTGCAACCACCCGAATTCGTTTGCGGCTTTCGGTTCGCAGCGACGCCAGTCCGGCGTCGACCTGCTGAGCGACATCCAGCAACCGGTCCGCCCACTGCGCGACAACGGCCCCGGCGGGGGTCAGTCGGGAGCCGCGCGGAGTGCGCACCACGAGTTGCACACCGGTCTGGGCCTCGATCGAGGTGAGCCGCGCCGAGACCGCCTGCTGGGTCAGTCCGAGCTCCCGCCCTGCGGCACCGAGGCTGCCTGTCTTGGCGATGGCCAGCAACACTTCGAACGCGGACAGTTCGGGCATGCGGGGGCCGAGTGCCATGACCCGATCCAATCACAAACATGCCTTGTGAGACTTAGGCGACGGGAGGTCTGCGCGGCCCGAGATCGGTCACCGCGGCGCCACCATGCCGATCACCGACCCGAGTGTGATGATGCCGAGTACAACCAGGACCACCCCGAGATAGGCGGGTGTGGGATGGCGGGGTAGCGGCGTGCCGCTGCGGATGGCGCGATCGGCCCGCTGCCAGCGGCGCAATCCCACCCCCGCGGCCACAATCGCCGACACGGCCAGCAGTCCAGCCAGCGCATGGCGCGCCCCGGTGATCTGCAGCGGGGGGATGAGTTGTACCGCGGCGACGGCGGCTGCCAGCAGACCGAGTGCGGTGCGCTGCCAGGCGAGGTAGGTCCGTTCGTTGGCGAGAGTGAACCGGTAGTCGGGTTCGGGCTCCGGATCGCGCCCGTTGACCAACTCGCGGCTGTTGTCGTCGATTTCACGCCGACCAGACATCTAACGCCCCCCGATCCAGTGCCGGTAAGGCGGCGGCGGGCGCCGCCCTTGTGTTCCGGGTCTGTGTCGCCATGCCTTTGATGGTTCCCGCCCGAAGATGCAGTCCGGTAGGGGTCTCGACGTTGGGAGGTCACCAACGCGTCTTGTGACTGTGGTGCAGCGCTCAGCAGGTCCGCGCTGCCGGGCCCATGCTCATCCGACCTCGCCGAGTGGCCACTTAATGCACCCAAACCACGAAAATCCGTGTCATAACTGACCACTCGGCGGGTGCCGATGTCTGGCGCGGTAAACCTCAGCCTTGACCGCTGACGCGATCTCCCGCAGGGTGGCCCACATCAGGTCGGGCCGGTCGCGGAGCGCACGGGCCGCGGCCTTGATCACCCGGCCCGTGGTGAAAAGTTGCGAGGGACGCAGGTCGTGGTTGAGCACGTCGAGGAGTTGTTGGGTTGCTGCCGCGTCCGCGGCGATATCGCGCAGCATGCGGGTAGCCAACGGGGTTGAAGCACCGGGTGTAGCCATATCGTGTGCGAACCAATACATTTCGTTGGCATCCCGATCACGCCATTGCCACCACCGCTGTAGCTGCACATCCAGGGACCCGCCGCTGGCGAACCCGGACGTGATGGATTCGGCGAGCCGCTGCACCTGCCGCAGGGCATCGGAGATGCCCTGGCCGGGGCTGGGATCTTTGAAGTGCCCGGCGTCGCCGACCAGCACCCAGCCGGGCCCGACGCTTTGGCGGAAGTAGCCGTGCCAATTGCTGATCACTCGAATGGGCCCCGCCCGGGTGGCGTCGGCCAGCAGGTCGGCCAACTCCGGCCACTTTGTTAATCCGTCGGTGAAGTGCCGATCCCGGTTGGTCTGGAAGTCGTCCCGATGAGCTCGGTCGATCGCGATGGCCGCCATGTACAGTCCACCGTCGGTAGGGCTCGCGAGGAACCCCTGATCGCCCCGCTTGCCCAGGCGCAAGCGCCCCTCCCGGTCGGCGACCCCATCGAAGTACGCCCAGGCGAATACTCGCCCCGCTGGTGTGCCCAGGTACTCGGCGGCGCCGGTTGCGGCGGCGACGGTCGAGTGGCACCCGTCCGCGCCGACCACCAGTCGGGTGGGCACC